>DATBBS010000290.1:0-9743 GCA_036270895.1 Xanthobacteraceae bacterium | reverse complement strand
CCGCTCGGCAAATGGACCGCGCAGCAGGGCTGGAAGAAAGGCTTCAGCGCGGTCAGCGACTTCATCCCGGGCCACGACGCCGAAGCCGCCTTCGTCAAATCCTTCACCGATGCGGGCGGGCAGATGCTCGGTACGGTGCGCTTCCCGACCTCGAATCCGGACTTCGCGCCCTTCGTGCAGCGCATCAAGGACGCCAGGCCCGACGTCGCCTTCCTGTGGGTGCCGGCCGGCCAGCAGGCGACCGCGATGCTCAAGGCGGTCAAGGACCTCGGGTTGCGCGAGGCCGGCATCAAGATCGTCGCCACCCAGGATCTCGTCCCCGACGAGGAGCTGCCCAACATGGGCGACACCGCGGTCGGCGTGATCTCGGCCGGCAACTACTCGTCGACGGCGGTGCGGCCGGCCAATCAGGCCTTCATGGCGGCGTGGAATCGCGAATACCCCAAGGCGATTCCCGATTATCTCTCGGTCGGCGGCTGGGACGGCATGGCGGCGGCCTTCGACGTCATCAAGCAGACCAAGGGCAAGTTCACCGCCGACGAGGCGATGAAGATCCTCACCAACTGGAAGAAGGACGACAGCCCGCGCGGCCCGATCATGATCGACCCCGCGACGCGCGACATCATCCAGGACATCTATATCCGCCGCGCCGAGATGAAGGACGGCAAGCTCGTCAACACCGAGTTCGACACCATCAAGGCGGTGAAGGATCCCTGGAAGGAGCTCAACCCGCCGAAGTGATATCGATTCGATGGGCTCGCTCGGATTTTGCATTTGCCGACGCCCGGCCACGCGCACCGCGCGACCTCTCCCCGCCTGCGGGGAGAGGTCGACATCCGCGCGTCAGCGCGGATGGCGGGTGAGGGGGCCTCTCCGCGAGTCTGAGCGCTTGGCCTGCCCCTCACCCCGACCCTCTCCCCGCAAGAGCGGGGAGAGGAGATGCGCCGCTGAGTGAATAATGGGTGACTTCCTCTCCATCGCCATCAGCATCGCGTTTCACGGGCTGGCGCTCGCGATGGTGCTCTATCTCATTTCGGTCGGCCTCTCGGTCACCATGGGGCTGATGGGCTTCGTCAACCTCGCCCATGGGGCCTTCGCGATGGCGGGCGGCTACGCCATGACCACCTTGATGAACCGCTACGGCGCGCCGTTCTGGCTCGCGCTCGCCGCCGCGGTGGTCATCGTGGGGCTCGCGAGCCTGGTGCTCGAGCGCGTGCTCTATCGCCGCTTCTACGGCGGCGGCGAGCTCAACCAGGTGCTGTTGACCATGGGGCTGATCTTCATGTCGGTCGGCGCCGCCACCTATGTCTGGGGGCCGGTCGCGCAGCCGATCCAGCTGCCGCAGGCCCTGCGCGGCCAGATCGATCTCGGGGTACGAGATTTCCCGGTCTACCGCAGCTTCCTCATCCTGTGCGGCGCGCTCCTGGTGACCGCGCTCTGGCTCGCGCTCGAGCGGACGCGGTTCGGCGTGCGGGTGCGCGCCGCGGTCGACAATCTCGCGATGGCGCAGACGCTCGGCGTCAACACCTCGCGCCTGTTCGCGCTCGCCTTCGGGCTCGGCAGCGCACTGGCGGCGCTCGGCGGCGGGCTGGGCGCCGAGCTGCTCGCGATCACGCCCGGCTATGCGCTCGACAACCTGGTCTATTTCCTGATCGTGGTCGCGGTCGGCGGCATGGGCAGCATCCGCGGGCCATTTGTGGCCGCGCTGATCGTGGGGGTCGCCGACACCGCCTTCAAATACGCCGCGCCCGAGCTCGGCGCCTTTTTCATCTACGCGCTCACCATGGGGCTGCTGCTGTGGCGCCCGCGCGGCATTTTTGGGCCGGCCTGATGCCCGACGCGCGCGCCCTTCTCGATGCTTTCGCACGCCGCCACCGCCTGCATGCGCTCGAGGCGCTGCCGTGGGTCGCGGCGGTCGCCGCCTATTTCGCCTTTCCCGACTACCTGGCGCTGGGCGCGCAGATCCTCGCCGTCATCATCTTCGCGCTCTCGGTAGACCTGGTGCTCGGCTATGCCGGCATCGTGACGCTCGGCCAGGCGGCCTTCTTCGGCACCGGCGCCTATACGGCGGGCATCCTGGCCGCCAATGGCTGGGGCGAGCCGCTCACCGGCCTGTTGGCGGCGGGCGCGATGGCGGGCGCGATCGGGCTTCTCTCCGGCGCCATCATCCTGCGCACCTCCGGCCTGCCCCTGTTGATGCAGACCCTGGTGGTGGCCGCGATGCTGTCCGAGGCCGCCAACAAAGGCGGCCGGATCACCGGCGGGTCGGATGGGTTGCAGGGCATGGAGGTGTGGCCGATCCTCGGAAAATTCCGCTTCGACATGTTCGGCCACACGGCCTATCTCTATTGCCTCGCCGTGCTCGCCGTCGCGTGGATCGCGGTGCGCGCGCTCGTGCATTCGGCCTTCGGCCGCTCGCTCACCGGCATCCGCGAGAACGTCATGCGCATGCATGCCATCGGAGCGCCGGTCGACCGCCGCAAGCTCGTGGTCTACACCATCTCGGCCGCGCTCGCCGGCATCTCGGGCGGATTGATCGCGCAGACCACCCAGTTCGTCGGCCTCGGGGTGCTGAGCCTCGAGCGCTCCGGCACGATCCTGATCATGCTGATCATCGGCGGGGTCGGCCAGCTCTACGGCGCTTTCATCGGCGTGCCGCTCTACATGATCGCGCAGGACCGCTTCTCCACCATCGATCCGACCTATTGGTATTTCTGGATCGGCCTGTTCATGGTGCTGATGGTGGTGTTCGCGCCCGGCGGGGTGCTGGGATTCTTCGCCCGCCGGCGCGCGCGGCGGGAGAAGCCATGAACGCCGCCGGGCTCGAGACGCAGGGCTTGTGCAAGAGCTTCGGCGCGCTTGCGGTCGCGACCGCGATCGATTTCCGGCTCGAACGCGGCGCCCGCCATGCGCTGATCGGGCCGAATGGCGCCGGCAAGACCAGCTTCGTCAACCTGGTCACCGGGGCGCTGCGGCCGGGCGCCGGGCGCGTCCTGCTCGGCGGCGAGGACGTCACGGGCCTTCCGCAGGCCGCCCGCGTCAAGCGCGGGCTCGTGCGCACCTTCCAGATCAATACGCTGTTTCGCCGGCTGAGCGTGCTGGAGAATGTGACGCTCGCCATCGCCGAGCGCGACGGCGTGGCGGAGGATTTCGTGCGGCCGGCCGGCCGCCACCGCGCCGTGATCGAGGAGGCCTTCGCGCTGCTCGATCGCCTTGGACTTGCCGAGGAAGCTCTCCGTCCGGTGAGCGAGCTCGCCTATGGGCGCCAGCGCATGACCGAGATCGCGGTCGCGCTCGGGCTTGCACCCAAAGTGCTGCTGCTCGACGAGCCGGCGGCCGGCGTGCCGTCGGGCGAGACCGCCACCATCATCGATCTGATCGAACGGCTGCCGAGCGAGATTTCCGTGCTCATCATCGAGCACGACATGGAGCTGGTGTTTCGCCTGGCGCGACGCATCACCGTGTTGGTGCAGGGCAGCGTGCTCATCGAAGGAACGCCCCGGGAGATCGCCGACGATCCGCGCGTGCGGCAGGTCTATCTCGGCGAGCGCAGGCACGCATGAGCGCGCCGCTTGCCGAGGGTCTCGCCGTGAGCGACCTGCGCGCGGGCTATCGCGACGCCGTGGTGATCGACGGCATCTCGCTCGCGCTGGCGCCGGGCGCGACCCTGGCGGTGCTCGGCCGCAACGGCGTCGGCAAGACGACGCTGCTCGCCACCCTCATGGGGCACACGACCCAGCATGGCGGCAGCATCCGGTTTCGCGGCGCGGAGCTCGGCGGCCTGCCGGCCTATCGCCGCGCCGCCCTGGGGCTGGCGCTGGTGCCGCAGGAGCGCGAGATTTTTCGCTCGCTCACCGTCGAGGAGAACCTGATCGTCGGCGAGCGGGCGGGGCGCTGGTCGCTCGCGCGCGTCTACGATTTCTTCCCCGCGCTGGCGGCGCGTCGGCGCAACCGCGGCGACCAGCTGTCCGGTGGCGAGCAGCAGATGCTGGCGATCGCGCGTGCCCTCATGGGCAACCCGACCGCGCTGATGATGGACGAGCCGCTCGAGGGCCTGGCGCCGGTGATCGTCGACGCGGTGCTGGCCGGTCTCGACCGGCTCAAGCGCGAGGACGAGCTCGCGCTGCTCCTGGTCGAGCAGAATGCGCGCCTGGCGCTCGAATTCACCGAGCGCGCCATCGTGCTCGACCGCGGCGCGATCGTGTTTTCTGGCCCGAGCCGGGAATTGCTCGCCGCGCCGGAACGGCTGAGCGCGCTGCTGGGGGTGGCGCGGAGGGTGGGGTAGACAGCGGTTGGTTTCGTACCCCGGACGCGATGCAGCACGAAGCGCGCGCTGCACCGCGTCAGTTCAGGCTCGCCGCGATTTTGGCAATTCCGGCTTCGGCACATTCCTCGTCGTGAACTGATCCGGGAGAACCGGACACACCGATCGCGCCGACGACCTCGTCACCTGTCTTGATCGGCACGCCGCCGCCGACCATCAGTACGTTTTCCAGAAACACCAGATGCGGATCTGGCTCGCCGCTGCGGGCGTCCACCGCTTTCGACAGCACAGACGTCCGGTTATGGGCGCTGACCGCCGTGAAGGCCTTGCGCCTTGCGCCGTCGAGAAGATGTGCGCCGCCGCCGTCATCCCGCAGCAGCACGAGAAGCTGCCCGCTGCGGTCGGTCACCGCGACGCCGACATGGTAACCATGGGAACGCGCGCTTTCGAGTGCAGCTGTTGCTGCCTCGAGAGCGAGATCGAAACTGAGATTGCGTTGGGTCAGAAGACCGGGCATCGGCAGCTCATTTTCCGTCGAGAAAAGCACGGACCGTACTCACGGTCTGCGCCGGTTGTTCTTCCATGATCCAGTGTCCGGAGCCGGTGATGATGCCGCCTTGGACGTTGGTACCCACTTCGCGTAGGATCGCGGCCTGCTGATCGCCGAACGATTTCTCGGCGCCGAGGGCCAGGATCGGCATGGTCAGTTTCTTCTCTGCAAAAATCCTGTTGTCCTTGGCATCCTGGTTGAACGCCGCGAACTGCTCGAAGGCGTAATGCATGTTGCCCGGGCGCGCATATAGCTTTGCATAGTGGTTGCGCGTTGCCTCGTCGATTTTTTTCGGGTCTGCTGACAGCTCATTGTAAAAACGGTCGAGATAAATGCGTTCGCGGCCTTTTACCAGGCGGTCGACGTCAGGCCCGCGGAAATTGAAATGCCACAACAACGGGCTTTTCAGGATTTCATCCCACGGCCCGATGCCGGGCAGCGGCGCATCGATGACGGCCCACTTGGTGATGCGGTCGGGATACTGCGCAACGAGCGCATAGCCGACCATATTGCCGATGTCGTGCGTCACGAGATCGGCCTTCTGGACGTTGAGCTTGTCCATCACCATGGCGATGTCGACGCCTTGCGTTTTCTTGTCGTAGCCGCCTGCCGGCTGGGACGAGAGACCCATCCCGCGCAGGTCGGGAACAATGACGGTGTGGTCTTTGTAGAGCGCCTTGGCGAGCGGCGCCCACATGTCACCGGTGTCAGCGAAGCCGTGCAGGAGCACGACCGCCGGTCCCTTGCCGCCGACGCGGACATGCAGCGTGGCGCCGTTCACCGTAATGCTTTGGATTTTGAAATCCGCCGGAAACGGCTCAATGGCGGCAAGGGCCGCCGGCGCGCCGAACATCGCCGGAATGGAACCCAGCAGCGCATAAACAAATGCAACTGCCGATTTGCGAGTCATCGATATCCTGAAAGCCTGCATGCCCGACCCTTGTCTAATTATATACCGATCGGTATTATTCTCTGCGCAACGGACAAGCCAAGTCAAGCTAATTATCTGCCGGGGCGGTCCGAGATGAGGAGATTCCCGATGCCGATCGGACGGCCGCGCGAATTCGACACTGAAAAGGCTCTGGAATTGGCGACCTCGCTTTTCTGGCGGAAGGGCTACGAAGGAACATCGCTCTCCGACCTGACCGAGACGCTGGGCATCACGCGGCCGAGCCTCTACGCCGCGTTCGGCAATAAGGAGGCATTGTTCAGGCTGGTGCTCGAACGCTACGAATCCATAGCGGGGGCCTACCGGACCAAGGCGCTCGAAGCGCCGACAGCCGCTAAAGTCGCGCAACAACTCCTGGAAGGAGCAGCGGAGCTTCACGGCGATAAAGGTAATCCGGTCGGTTGCCTCGGCGTGCATGGTGCGCTGGCGTGCGGCGACGAAGCCGACATGATCCGCCGGGAATTGAGTTCGCGTCGCATCGCAGGGGAGGAAGCCATCCGCCGGCGTCTCGAGCGCGCGAAGGTTCAGGGTGACCTGCCACCGGATGCGAGTCCTTCGGATCTTGCGCGCTATCTCTCGGTGGTGCTTTACGGCATGGCGGTCCAGTCCGTCGGCGGCGCGAGCCGTGGAGAGTTACGCCGTGTCGCGGAGATCGCGCTCAGGCAATGGCCCAAAAACGCTCATTGATGTCGCCTTTGGGTCATAACCGCCAAAACTCGGAGTGTGCATAATAGGTCCGCTTTCGGGTGCAGATCCGCCGAAGCGCATTTTGTAAAGTTCAGTGCAAAACCATGAGTGAGATCGATCAAGATCACCGTCTCGGCGATGACGAGCGAGAGGAGCAGCCGTGAACAGATCGACGGCGGGCTGCTGCGCCGTTGTAGAGGAGCATCGCGATCGTGTTTTCCGGGCCGAGCCGGGAATTGCTCGCCGCGCTGAACGGCTGAGCGCGCTACTGGGAGTGGCCCGAAGGGCGGTGTAACGCCGCAAACGACGCCGCTCGTTTCGGATCTTGCCCACATGTGCCGAAGGCGGCCGCGTGCGAGAGCCCGCGCTCTCGCCAATGACGGCAATCGCGGCGAAGAGGCAGCAAGAACGATCAATCGCCGCTCCTCCAGCTTGATTAGATGAAACCGCGACGAGATTTCATTGTGACGGTTGGCGACGCCGCGGCGGCTCGCCATCAACGCGCAACAGCCTGCGATGCCCACGAAAACTCTGAGCCTCATCACCGAAAGACGCGGGGCGGACTCTGCCATGACGGGGCGAAATCACCCGTCGTTCAACAGGAGACTAGGATGAACCGTCGGACGCTCATCGGGGCTGTCGCTGCCAGCGCCGCAATTCCCTTGCTCAATCGGGTCGCCAGCGCCCAGACGTCGCCGAAGACGAAGAATGTCGTCTTCGTACACGGGCTGTTCGCAGACGGCTCCAGCTGGTCGAAGGTCATCGCCCGCCTCCAGCAGAAGGGCGTCAATTGCACCAGCGTGCAGAACCCTCTGACCTCGCTGCGTGAGGCGTCGGAAGCGGCGCGGCGGGCGATCACGGCGCAGCCTGGCCCGACGGTTCTCGTCGGCCACTCCTTCTCCGGAATGATCGTCACGGAGGTGGGGGTGGACCCGAAGGTCACCGCCCTCGTCTACGTCGCGGCGCGCGCACCCGATGCCGGCGAGGACTATGCGGCGCTGGCGAAGAACTATCCGACGCCCCCGGCGGCGGCCGGCATTGTGTTCAACGACGATTGGGGCCAGTTGTCCGAACAGGCTTTCCTGCACGACTTCGCGGGCGACCTGCCGCCGGACGAGGCGCGCGTCCTCTACGCGGTTCAGCAGCCGTTCAAGAAGTCGCTGACGACGGAAAAGACGACGGCCGCCGCCTGGCGCAGCAAGCCGACCTTCTATGCCGTGTCCACCCAGGACCGGACGATCAATCCCGACCTGGAGCGCTTCATGGCCAAGCGAATGGGTGCGAAGACGATCGAGATCGAGGCGAGTCACTTGGGGCTGATCTCGCACCCTGATGCGATCACAAATCTGATCCTGGAAGCGCTCGCCGTCTGAGACGGTGAGGTGATCGAGCAGCTCGGTTTGACGGTCGAGGCACGCGCGCACCAAGCGCACCGACACAATCCGCACGTCCTGAACCGTGGAGGCTGAAATGCCGCCGTTGGTAACCTTCACCGTCCGGCGAGGCCTCAGCGCCACCGACAAATCCCGTTTATCGGAGGCAATGTTAGAGGCCCAGGTGGCCGCCGGGTATCACCGGGCCGACCGCTTTCACCGCTTTCTCGAGGTCGGCCAGGATGATCTTATCGTAGATCCTCGCTTCCCCGACTACGCGACGGACCGAACTGACCGGTTCATGGTTGTTGAGGTGGTCATCTCCAGCGGGAGGCCCACAGGAACCGCCGCAACCATTGCGGACGAAGCTGTCAGACTGTTCGGTGAGCGCCTGAACCTGCAGCCTCAGGACGTCCTGTTCGTTTTTCACGGGGTGGAACCGAACTTGCCGCGCTTTCCTGCTGCGTCGACCAGACGGGAGGCGACCGCGGATGCCTGACCCGTCGAAGCGCGACCAGTTCGTTTGGCAATGTCAGTGCAAAATCATTCGTGCAGTCAATCATGACTCTTGACACGCATTTTTTTGACAGCGCGACCAAGATCGTGTAGAAGAAAATCCACAGTTGGAATTGCGCCCGCCGGGAAGCCGCGCGGGCGCTTTGCGTTTCGGCTACCGTTTTCGGCGGACCTCTCGCCCGCGGCCCATCCTTCGAGACGCGCGGCCTTCAGCCGCGCTCCTCAGGATGAGGGTTCCGTGCGGTGAAAGCGCGCACAACGCGCCTCTCGAACACCTCATGGTGAGGAGCGTCGCGAAGCGACGCGTCTCGAACCATGGGCCGCTTGCGCCGCCCGAGAAGTCGAACTGGAATGGCGAAATGAAAATGAAGCGCTCGCGGGGACGCAGGCTTGCCGCGCTCAAGGTGCGCCACGGCGAGCGCTTGTCTGTAAATCGCCTGTTGATTCCCTGTATTATCAGGGCCAACGCCTGTATCGAGCCTCCGAATCCCTGTTCTTTCGACCGCGCTTCGCCTGATAACTCGGCACGCGTGGCCGATTTACAGGAAAAGCGCGCCTGTTCGGCGCGGCGCTACGCGTATCAGCGATTACGCCGCCCGTTTCTTATGCTTGCCCTCGAAGGCCGGCGCGACCTCGCGCATGAAGCGGTCCATCTCTTCCTTCACTTGCGCATGCGGCTTCATGCCGACGTTGAAGTAAAGGATCACCTCGGAGAATCCGGCGGCCTCGACCTTCTTGAGCGTATCGGTGATCTGGGCGGGCGAGCCGAGCAGCACCGAATTCTCGGTCAGGTCCTCGGATTTCACCTTGTGCAGCCGCTCCACCATGTCGACGAAATAGCGGTAGCTCGGCGGCGCCGTCTTGGGGTCGCCGGGGAGCGCCGGGATCACGCATTCCTTGTAGTAGCGGATCTGGCGGGCGCGCTGCGCCAGCTCCTGCGCCTTGTCGTCGTAAAAGTGGGTGAAATAGCTGCACATCAGCCGGCCCGGCCTGGTGCCGTATTTGGCGCAGCTCTCGTGGTAGAGGTCGGCGACCTGCTTCAGGCCGCCATAGCTCATGGCGGCCGCGAAAGGCGCCACGATCAGCCCGCAATCGAGCCGCGCCGCGAGCTCGATCGAGGGCTTGGAGAAGGACGCCACATAGGCCGGCAGCGGACGCTGCACCGGCTTGGGCGTGATGCGCACGTCGTCGAAGGAATAATGCTTGCCATGATGCGAGATGCGGTCGTCGGCCGCCCACAGCCGGCGGACCAGCTCCATGCCTTCCTCGAAGATGCCCTGGTTGTCGGCGAACGACACCTTGAAGGGCGCGTATTCGCGGCTGTCATAGCCGCGCCCGGCGGCGAAATCGACCCGGCCGTTGCTCAGGAGATCGAGGCTCGCCCATTGCTCGGCGACGCGGATC
>DATBBS010000289.1:0-2031 GCA_036270895.1 Xanthobacteraceae bacterium | reverse complement strand
GACTGCGTGGCAGGGACTGTTCGAGCATGGCCGTCTTCAGGCGGGGCAGAGCGTCCTCGTGCACGGCGCAGCCGGCGCAGTCGGGTCGATGGTCACGCAGCTCGCACGTGAGTTCGGCGCCTACGTCATCGGCACCGGACGCGCTGCCGACCGTCAGAAGGCGCTCGACTTCGGCGCGCAGGAGTTCGTCGACCTCGAGAACGACGTCCTCGAAGACGTCGGCGGAGTCGATCTGGTGTTCGACGTCATCGGCGGCGACATCGCGAAGCGGTCCGCACGCCTGATCCGGGCCGGAGGAACGCTGGTGACCATCGCCGGGCCGACCGAGGCGCGGCCCGCCGACGGCCTGGCGATCGACTTTGTTCTCGTGTCCGATCGCGTCCAACTGAGTGAGATCGTCCAGCGGGTGCGTGACGGACGACTGCGGACGAACATCGGCAACATCGCGACCCTCGACGACGCCGTCGCCGCCTTCAACCGGACCGAGAGACGCAAGGGGAAGACGATCATCCGCGTTCGTCCGTGAGCGACACGCGCCTATCGATGCACGCGGCCGGCCGGCGCTGTCCAGATCGGCCGCCTGCGTCCTAGTCGCAATGGGCGGAAAGTCGATGGATGATCTCGTTGATCGACTGGAAATCGGCGGGCGCGCCGCTGAGCCCAGCCGCTCCGCCATGCCACGTGTCGTCATCATCGGCGGCGGGTTCGGCGGCTTATCTGCTGCGCTTAGGCTGGGGCGGGTTCCAGCCGATATAACGGTAATCGACCGGCGCAATCACCATCTGTTCCAGCCGCTGCTTTACCAGGTGGCAACCGCAGCACTGTCGCCCGCCGACATCGCGGCACCGATCCGCGGGATTTTGTCACGTCAGCCGAACACCAATGTGATCCTCGGCGCAATAACCGGCATCGATCTCGTGGGGCGCGCCGTGCTGATCGGCGAGCGTCGGGTTCCGTACGACCACCTGGTGATCGCCACTGGCGCCCGCGAAGCGTATTTTGGACACGACGAATGGGCCACCGTCACCTGTGGGCTTAAGAGCATCGACGATGCGACCGCGATGCGGCGGCGCATTCTCATTGCCTTCGAACGCGCGGAGGATAGCGGGGACGCGGCGGAGCGACACCGCCTGCTGACCTTTGTGATCGTTGGCGGTGGGCCGACTGGTGTCGAGCTTGCCGGCGCCCTTGCTGAGCTGGCGAAGGCGGCTCTTGCTCGCGACTTCCGGCACATCGATCCGACCACTGCGCGCGTCGTGCTCGTCGAGGCCGGGGCGCGGCTGCTGGCGGGCTTTCCGCCGCCCCTGTCCAATGTTGCAGCGCAAGCCTTGGCACGACTAGGGGTAGAGGTACGGCTCAGCGCAGCGGTCGGGTGCTGCGACCGGGATGGTGTGATTATCGGCGACGAGCGCATCGAAAGCCGTACGGTTCTTTGGGCGGCCGGAGTGGCCGCATCGCCGGCTGCTGCCTGGCTCGATGTCACACCGGGGCGCGGCGGGCGGGTTCTGGTCGGCCCGGATCTGACACTGGCGGAACACCCCGAGATTTTTGTGATCGGCGACGCGGCAGAGGTCGCCAGCCACAACCCTCCGTTACCGGGGGTGGCACCAGTGGCCAAGCAGCAGGGCGTCTATGTTGCCCGCGTCATTGCCGCGCGGCTTGCTGGGAAGCCGCCGCCGGGCTCATTCCGCTATCGCGACTACGGTAACCTGGCGACGATCGGTCGGCGCGAGGCCGTTGTCGATTTCGGCTGGTTACACCTCACTGGGCGGCTCGCCTGGCTGGCCTGGGGGCTCGCACACATCTACTTCCTGATCGGCTTCCGCAACCGCCTAGCGGTAGCGATTGATTGGCTCTGGTCGTACCTGACCTATCAGCGCGGCGCACGACTGATAACCGGGCAGGACACCTGAAGCCTTCCGCGGCAGTCAAAGTCGGTTATGGGCAGAAACCGGAAGCAGCCGGTTTCAATCATGGGCTTCCGCTATGCGCCCCGATAGCGGGCATTCGGGGGACCGCGACGGAACCACC
>DATBBS010000288.1:0-4547 GCA_036270895.1 Xanthobacteraceae bacterium | reverse complement strand
GGAGAGGCTCCCATGAACAATACCTCCTTCTTCACCGCCGACCGGGCCACCCACCTGAAGATCGTGGTGGTGTCGCTGCTCGCGTCGATCGCCGTGATGGTGGTTGGCATTGCGGCCCGGCCGCAAGCCACCGACGCCACCAAGCAGGCCACGGTCTATAAGCCGGCCAAGCCCATCATGGCCATCTCGGACACCATCCGGTCGGTGCGCTGAGCCGTTTTGCGGCGCTCGGCGGCTGCCGGCGCTGATTTATTGAATTAAAACAGTACGTTAAGCGGACTGCGCCGGCTTTTTTTGCGACAACCGCTGAACCTTTGTGCCGCCCACGACGACCAATCAATGAAACCGGGGGACACGCCATGACAAACTCCTCGATCGTCACCGCCGACCGCGCCACCCATCTGAAGATCGTGGTCGTGTCGCTGATCGCTTCCGTGCTGGTGCTGATCGCCGGCATCGCGGCCCGGCCGCAGGCCGACACCGGCGCCCCCGTGCAGATCGTGAAAGCCGGCCACACCCTGCTGGCGGCGCGCGCCGACACCCCCGCTATTCGCTGATTTCGCTGTTTAACCTCCAGACTTGGCGCGCCCTCGGGCGCGCCTTTTTCTTTTCCGGAGCCACTTGGGCTTGTGGCGCGATTTAGGGCGGGACGGATTCGACCAGCTTGCCGGCATACAGCACCGGGCCGGTGGGCGCCCCCGTGGGCGAGCCGCCTTCCGGCTCGAGCGACACCGCATAGGTGGCGCCGCTGATGGTGGCCGGATCGTAGTTCGCGAGCGCCGGCCGCGCGAACTCGGTGGCGCCGACGAGGCCGAGCGACCGCGGCCCCGGGAAACGGTCCGACACCAGCCACAGCTCGTAGCTCTTGCCGGCCGGCTGCTCGGCCGACACGCGGCGCACCGAGGCGGTTCGGGTCGCGACGTCGACCGTCAGGATGAAAGCCGGCGAAGCCGCATTCTGCTGCAGCACGGCGACGAAACGTCCCGGGTTGACCGGGGCGTTGGCGATGTCGATGGGCTTCGGCCGCAGCAGCCCGGGCAAGGCCGCCGGATTGAACAGCTGGGTCGCGACCAGCCCCAGCAGCACGGCGGCGAGCGCCGCGAGGCCGCCCGCCGCCCGGCGCCAACGGCCGAGCCGCGCCGACAGGTCGACCACGTTGCCGGCCGTCGCCGCAGGCGCGGCCTCGCCGGGATGCGGCGCGATGCTCGGCGCCGCATCGCCGATGCGGGCCTGGATGGGCTCCCAGGTGCCGGCTGGCGGCTCGACCGGATGCACCATGACGTTCAGCTCGCCGAGGCGGCGCTCCCAGCCGCGCACCAGCCGCGCAAAACCCGGATCGTCCCGGATCAAGACCTCCGCCTGCGCGCGCTCATCGGCGCCGAGCGTGCCGAGCACATATTCGGCGGCGAGGCCGTCCGGTGTTTCGGTGTCGTCGGTCATGCGTCGAGGCACTCCCGGATGTCGCGCAACGCACGCCGCAACCAGGTCTTGATGGTGTTCACCGGGGTCTCGAACCTGGCGGCGAGCTGTTCGCGGCTCCAGCCATGGTAATAGGCGAACAGCACCAGACGCCGGCGTTCCTCGTCGAGCTTGGCCATGCAGGCCAGGAGACGCTCGAGCGCCTCGGTCATCTCGCGCTTCGCCAGCGGGTCCGGGGTATCGGCGGCGAACTCGAACACGTCCGACTCCTCTTCGATCGATACTTCGGTCTTCTTGCGAACCAGGTCGATCGCGCGGTTGCGGGCGATCGCCACCATCCAGGTGATCGGCGAGGCCAGCGCCGGGTCGAACTGGCCGGCGCTGTTCCAGATCTTCAGATAGGTCTCCTGCATGACCTCGTCGGCCAGGTCTTGCCGGCGCAAGATACGCAACACGACGCCGTACAGTTTCGCCCGGGTCGCGGCGTAAAGACGTTCGAAGGCGGCGCGATCTCCCTTGGCGACCGCAGCCATCAGCCAGACGAGTTCCTGTGCGCTCAGCATCCGGTCGCGCGCCCCCACGATGCGCCGATTATCGTCGCAGCGCAGGGCATCCGTCGAGCCCGGCTGCGCCGGTTGCGCGGGTCGCGATCAGCGGGGATAGCGCGAGAAACAGCGGGCCTCGGGCCGAGGCGACGTTGTCGCGGAGGTCGACCGACTCCCGGGCACGGAAAAAATAGCGACATCGCCGCCGGCAGCCGCCGACGGCAGGTCCGGACCCGAGATGGGAGTGCTACGCCAACGCGCCGCGCGCGCGCAGCATCGCGATGCCGTCGAGGTCGGTCTGCTCGCGCGCATTCTCTTCCGCGCGCTCGCGCGCCTGGTCGCGCTCGTCGAGCAGCTCGACCTTCTTGAGCTCCTCGAAGGCCTCGCCGAGAAGCGCCTTGGCGTCGTCGAGCTGTCCCTTGAGCTCGTCGGCCGACCGCTTCAGGTTTTCACGCCGCACCATGGCGGCCTTGGCATAGGTCGGATAGGCGAAATGCGCCGGATCGTGGATGCCGGCGCGTTCCTGCTCGGTCTTGATCTCGCGCTCGAGATCGCCCGCCATGCGCTCGAACTCGGCGATCATGACTTCGATCTGCGCCACCTTGCGGCGCCTCTCGTCGACCTGAAACTTTTTCAGCCGAATAAGCGTGTCACGTGACTTCATCTACTCATACTCCCCTGAAGTCCCACGACCATGAGGCGGGATCCTTCCCGACCGCAGCCGCTGCCTCCACGTCCGGCAGGGATTGTGGTTGCATAGTGTTAGTTTTCGGTTTCTGCGACCGTTAGAATTTCCGCGAGCCGGCGGTACCCCTCTGCCAGACTGGTTGATTCTTCCTTACCTTGCGACAGAAACGCCTCCAGGCCGGGGTGCAGGCCGATCGCCTCGTCGACGTCGGGGCTCGATCCCTTGCGGTAGGCGCCGAGCCGGATCAGCTCCTCCATGTCGGCATAGGTTGCCATGACCATGCGCGCCCGGTTGACCACCGCAAGAAAGGCCGGGTCGGCCGATTTGGGCATGGTGCGCGAGATCGACTTGAGAATGTTGATCGCCGGATAGCGGCCCCGCTCGGCGATTGCGCGCTCCATCACGATATGGCCGTCCAGAATGCCGCGCACCGCATCGGCGACCGGCTCATTATGATCGTCCCCGTCGACCAGCACCGTGAAGATGCCGGTGATCGTCCCCTGCCCGATCCCGGGTCCGGCACGCTCGAGCAGCCGCGGCAGCTCGGTGAAGACGGTCGGCGTATAGCCCTTGGCGGTGGGCGGCTCGCCGGCGGAGAGGCCGATCTCGCGCTGCGACATGGCGAAGCGCGTGACCGAATCCATCAGCACCAGCACATCCTGGTCCTCGTCGCGGAAATATTCGGCGATCGCCAAGGTCAGATAGGCCGCCTGCCGGCGCATCAGGGCCGGCTCGTCGGAGGTCGACACCACCACGACCGAGCGCGCCAGACCCAGCTCGCCCAGGTCGTCCTGGAGGAATTCCTGCACCTCGCGGCCGCGCTCGCCGACCAGCCCGATCACCGACACGTCGGCCGCCACGTTGCGGGCGAGCATCGAGAGCAGGACCGACTTGCCGACGCCGGAGCCGGCGAAGATGCCGATGCGCTGGCCGCGGCAGCAGGTCGTGAAAGTATTGAGCGCCCGCACCCCGAGGTCGAGCGGCGCGCCGACGCGCCGGCGCGCATGGGCAGGCGGCGGCGTATTGCGGAAGGGAAAGGGCGACGGGCCGAGCAGCAGCGGCCCCTTGCCGTCGATCGGCTCCCCCATGGCGTTGACGACGCGGCCGAGCCAGCCCGCTGAGGGCCGGACCGCCGCCGCCACCGCGGTCACCACCGCCCGGCAACCCCGCCGCACCCCTTCGAGCGGCGCAAACGGCATCAGCAGCGCATTGGGGCCGGAAAAACCCACCACCTCGCAGGGGATCAGCCGGGCGGCGGTCTCGATGGTGACCCGGGCGCCCACCGACATGGCATGCACCGAGCCCGCGACCTCCACCATCAGGCCGCGCACCCCCACGACCCGGCCGTAGATCTCGGCCGCGTCCAGTTCGTCGATCTGCTCCGCCAGCGCCTTCACGGCCGCAAGCCGATCAACATCGCTACCAAACCCTCACCTTTAACTCCGTGTTTACCCGCATCGTTAATCATTGCGTCACCGTCCTTGGGATCGTGTCTCGCCCGCCAGGACGGAGGGGCGAGTCGCAGGAATCGGTTGCCACCGGTTCTTAAAGCTGAATATGAACGCTGACATGTCGGGAAAACTAGGTTCCAACAACATTTTAGGCCGATTCGGGCGGCTTTGCCCAGTCGACGCTTGCATGCGGGAATCATGTTTTGTTAACCATCGATCCGTTAGCGTCCGAATCAGTTCTCAAGGCGTATTCCAATGCTGCCCCGGCAGCTGGCCTACCTGAGCCCTAAGCGGAAGGGGACCTGGCATGCGCGTTCTACTGATTGAAGACGATAGCGCGACAGCGCAGTCGATCGAGTTGATGCTCAAATCCGAGAGTTTCAACGTCTATACGACGGACCTCGGCGAAGAGGGCGTCGATCTAGGCAAGCTGTATGATTACGA
>DATBBS010000287.1:0-1925 GCA_036270895.1 Xanthobacteraceae bacterium | reverse complement strand
TCGCCGGGACGGCCCACATGCACGATGTTGGGCTCGTCGTGAAACAGCCGGCCGAGGCCGTGGCCGCAGAAATCGCGCACCACGCTCATATGCTGGGCTTCCACGAAGTTCTGGATCGCGAAGCCGATGTCGCCGGTGGTGGCGCCCGGGCGGATCACCGCGATGCCGCGCATCATCGCCTCGTAGGTCACCTCGATCAGCCGCTCGGCGCGGCGCGGGACCTCGCCGACCGCATACATGCGGCTGGAATCGCCGTGCCAGCCGTCGAGCACCAGGGTCACGTCGACATTGACGATGTCGGCGTCCTTGAGCGGCTTGTCGTTGGGGATGCCGTGACAGACCACGTGGTTGATCGAGGTGCAGGTCGACTTGGTGTAGCCGCGATACATCAGGGTCGCGGGCCGCGCGCCGTGATCCATCGCGAACTCGAACACCAGGCGGTCGAGACGGTCGGTCGGCACCCCGGGCTTGATCTCGGGCGCCAGCAGGTCGAGGCACTCGGCGACCAGCCGGCCGGCCTTGCGCATGCCCGCAAAGGCCTCGGGACCGTGCAGCTTGATCTGCCCGGTCTTGCGCAGCGGGGCGCTCGACGCTTCGACATAGTTCATCATTGCGGCATGACTCGAGTCTCGACCCCCGGCACCCTCCTTAAGTAATCTCGCCCGGAAGATTTCTCAACCCGCATCATGGGGGGGCTCGCGAAGGCCCACCCGATGCAGCCCGCGCACCCAGTGGCGGCGCAGGGTGCGGCGGCGCCATTTGGTCCAGCGGTGGCGCGCCACGTTGTAGAAGCGGCCGTGTTTCTGCCGGGTGGCGTCGAGCACCGAATCGAACAGCCCGATGACGCTGCCCTGCTCGACCAGCGGGCCCAAGGGCCAATACTGGGCGATGTTCTCGGCGCGGTCGACATGGGTGATGAGCTGGTCGGCCGGCAGCGTGATCTTGTTGGCGTCGCACCAGGCGACGCGGCGCCGGCAGGCCGCGAGGTCGGTCACATAGCCCTCGGCGGTGGTGCTCGGGAGCGCCACCAGGGGACCGGGAGCGAGAAAGAAGCGGTCCGGCACCTTGGCGTCGGCGCCGCCGAGGAAGATCAGCCAGCCCGGCGCCAGCCCATCGGCCGCCCGCATGGCGGCCTCCAGGCGGGGGCGAAACTCGGGATGCAGGATCACGTCGTCCTCGAACACCATGATACGGCGCGCCCCGCGCGCGAGCGCGAGCCGCCAGGCCTGCAGATGCTTCAGGGTCAGCGACATCTGCTTGCGCATGGGCGGGCCGGCGGCGAAATGCCTCTGGATCGTCGCGTCGTCGAGCTCGGCCGCGTCGAAGTCGAAAATGAACTCGAAACTGATGCCGAAACGCTCGAGCTCGCGCCGCACATGGGCAATGCGCTCGGTGAAAGTCTTGACCGACAGCACGAAGACGGCGTCGACCGCGAGCTCGCCGAGCGGAACGGGCGCCATCAGGCGCTCCGGCTCGCTTGCGGCCGCGGCGGCGCGACCGACGCCGGCGCCATCATATCGTCGATGTCCACCGCCCGCGCGAAAGCGATGCCGTCCGTCGTGATGGCGCAGCGATAGGCGAGCGCCTCGACGCCGGCGGCGCGCGCCCGCGCAAAAGCTCGCGCATAGGTGGGGTCGATGTCGGCCGCGAGGCCGAAGCGCTCGGCCGAGCCGATCTGGATCAGGAACAGCATCACAGCGCGGTGGCCGGCCGCCACCATCGCGGCGAGCTCGTCGAGATGCTTGGCGCCGCGCGCCGTCACGGCGTCGGGAAATTCGGCATGACCCTGCCGGCGCATCAGATGGACATTCTTGACCTCGACGTAGCAGGCGGGGCGGCCGGGATCCTCCAGCAGCAGGTCGACGCGCGAATTACGGCCGTAGCGCACCTCGCGCCGGGCCGCCGCATAGCCGGCGAGCTCGGGG
>DATBBS010000286.1:0-2065 GCA_036270895.1 Xanthobacteraceae bacterium | reverse complement strand
GTACAAGAAGATCGCCGAGCACCCGACCACGCTCGCGATCTACACCAAGAAGCTCATCGCCGAGAACGTCGTCACCGAAGGCGAGGTCGAGAAGATGAAGGCCGACTGGCGCGCCCGGCTCGACGCCGAGCAGGAGGCGAGCCAGGGCTACAAGTCCAACAAGGCCGACTGGCTCGACGGACGCTGGGCCGGCTTCAAGGTCGCGGAGCTCTCCGACGATCCGCGCCGCGGCAATACCGGCTTCGCGCTCGAGCGGCTCAGAGAGATCGGGCAGAAAATCACCGCGGTGCCGTCCGGCTTCCATGTCCACCGCACGATCCAGCGCTTTCTCGACACGCGCGCCAAGGCGATACAGCAGGGCGAAGGCATCGACTGGGCGACCGGCGAGGCGCTCGCCTTCTGCAGCCTGTTGCGCGAAGGCCATCCGGTGCGCTTCTCGGGCCAGGATACCGAGCGCGGCACCTTCTCGCAGCGCCACTCGGTGCTGATCGACCAGGAGACCGAGGACCGCTACACGCCGTTCAACCATATCCATGACGGCCAGGCGCGCTACGAGGTCATCAACTCCATGCTGTCGGAGGAGGCCGTGCTCGGCTTCGAGTACGGCTATTCGCTCGCCGAGCCCAACGCGCTCACCCTGTGGGAAGCGCAGTTCGGCGACTTCGCCAACGGCGCGCAGGTCATCTTCGACCAGTTCATCTCCTCGGGCGAGCGCAAATGGCTGCGCATGTCGGGCCTCGTGTGCATGCTGCCGCATGGTTACGAGGGCCAGGGGCCGGAGCACTCCTCGGCGCGGCTCGAACGTTTCCTGCAGATGTGCGCCGAGGACAACATGCAGGTCGCGAATTGCACCACGCCGGCGAACCTGTTTCACATCCTGCGCCGGCAGCTCAAGCGCGAGATCCGCAAGCCGCTCATCCTGATGACGCCGAAGAGCCTGCTCCGCCACAAGCGCGCGGTCTCGCGCCTCGACGAGATGGGGCCCAACACCACGTTCCATCGCCTGTTGTGGGACGACGCCCAGCTCCTGCCGAACGAGAAGATCAAGCTCGTGGCCGACGACAAGATGCGCCGCATCGTGCTGTGCTCGGGCAAGGTCTATTACGACCTCTACGAGGAGCGCGAGAAGCGCGGCATCGACGACATCTATCTGCTGCGGGTCGAGCAGCTCTATCCCTTCCCCACCAAGGCGCTGATGGCCGAGCTCTCGCGCTTCAAGCAGGCCGAGATCGTGTGGTGCCAGGAAGAGCCGCGCAACATGGGCGCATGGTTCTTCGTCGACACCTTCATCACCTGGGTGCTCAACCAGATCGGCGCCAAGAACCGCCACGCGCGCTACGCCGGCCGCCCGGCCTCGGCCGCGACCGCCTCCGGCCTGATGCCGAAACATCTCGCCCAGCTCAAGCAGTTCCTCGACGAGGCGCTGGGCTGACAACCTGTTCGTCGTGCCCGGCCCCGTGCGGCGCTTCCGCGGCAGGGCCGGAAAGACCTGGATGGCGTCCGGCCACGCCGGAAGAAGGAAGACACGATGACTGAGATCCGCGTTCCCACCCTCGGCGAATCGGTCAGCGAGGCGACGATCGGCCGCTGGTTCAAGAAGCCGGGCGACACCGTCGCGGTCGACGAGCCGCTGGTCGAGCTCGAGACCGACAAGGTGACGATCGAGGTGCCGGCGCCCGCCGCCGGCGTGCTGTCCGACGTCGCCGCCAAGGACGGCGACACCGTCGCGGTCGGGGCGCTGCTCGGTCAGATCAAGGACGGAGCCGGGGCCGCGCCGGCCCTCAAGTCCGCAGCCGCGCCAGCCGCCAAGACCGCGGCGCCGCCGCCCGAGCCGAAGCCGGCGCAGCCCGCGCCCGCCAGGCCGGCGCCATCTGATGTCGCGCCCTCGGTGCGCCGGCTCTCGGCCGAAAGCGGTATCGATGCGGCGACCGTGCCGGGCTCCGGCAAGGACGGCCGCATCACCAAGGGCGACATGCTGGCGGCGATCGAGCGCGCCGCGGCCTCGCCGACGCCGGTCGCCCAGCCGGCCGCGGCCGTGCAGATGCGCGCGCCGTCGCCCGCCGAC
>DATBBS010000285.1:0-2146 GCA_036270895.1 Xanthobacteraceae bacterium | reverse complement strand
GGATCGCGGGCGCGGCGGCGATCACCGAGAACAGGCCGACGATGCGGACATGAAGCCGCGCCCCCGCCCTGCCCCGCCGGCGCGCCTGCACCACCGGCCAGACCTCGAGGCCGATGATCGCGAGCAGCACCAGGATCGCGAGCGCATTGAAGGCAAGTAACCAGATGACGACGTAATGGCTGGCGACGATCGGGGTGAGGTCGGCGAGCACCACGAAGGTTACGAAGGCCGACAGCAACGCAATGCCGACCACGATCAGCCCCACGACGCGGGTGGCTCCGCGGCCGCTCTCGGAAGCGGCTCGCATTGTGTCGGTGAGCGCGGCGTCTTGGATCGTCGTCATGGCTCCCCTTGAGCAACGCCGCAACTGAGGTGGGATCAACGCCGGCCGCCTGCCAGCCCCGGTGGCCAGTGCGGCATTTATACAACATTGTTGCCCAATTACGACATTTTCTCGGCCTTGGGCTCCTTCATCGTGAAATCAATGAGGCCTTTTCCAAGGGCCCGGAATGGTCGTGAACGGAACCCGGATAAGGGCCGGCGGGCCTTGGGCGTCCACCCCGTAACGGCGTCCGGGCGCCTCGCGGTCATGCGCCCTCCGCGGCCGCTTTCGGCGACGGCCCCGGAGGATCGGGGTCTGGCCGCTTGCGCTCCGTCTGCGATGGCCGAGCCAATGATGGGCGCGCCGATGCTTGTCCGACCGCGCGGGTGTCGCGCCTCCGCAAGGCGGGCACGGGCGTCGGCGCGGGATATCCTCAGCCCGTCCAGCGCCGGTAGCGCGCGCATGGACGCTCGACTAAGCTTCGCGAGCCCGCCGAGCGGGCGCCGCCGGGGCCCTCGACCGAGATCCGCACGGAGCAGACCCATGACAATGCAATTGCGTTTTCGCCGCCTTGCGGCGGAGTTGTTGGCCGCCGGCCTCCTTGTCGCCGCGGCGGCGGTTGCGCGCGCGGACGACAAGGTCGTCAAGATCGGCGCGCTGCTGCCCATGTCGGGGCCCGGATCGTATTTCGGCGCGCAGGACAAGCAGGGCATCGAGCTCGCGCTCGAGCAGATCAACAAGACCGGCGTCAACGGAGTCAAATTCCAGGTCCAATACGAGGACTCGGGCTGCAGCCCGCTGCCCGCCACGCAGGCCGCCAAACGGCTGATCGATCAATACAAGCCCGACGTCGTCATCGGCGAGGAGTGCTCGGACGCCACGCTCGCGATCATGCCCCTGATGGAGCAGGCGAAGGTCCCGCTGATCAATGCCGGCTCCTCCTCGATCAAGATCACCGAGCCCGGCAATCCATGGACCTTCCGCATCATGCCCAACGAGGTGATGCAGGGCGTCGACATCGCCACGAACGCCTACAAGCGCCTCAATGCGAAGAATGCGGTTCTGCTCTACGAGAACACCAATGCGGGCATCGGCAACGCCAAGGTATTCGGCGACACCTTCACCAAGCTCGGCGGCAAGATCCTGGCCGACATCGGCTTCGGCCGCGACGTCAACGATTTCACCTCCATCGCGACGCGCATCGCCGGCCTTGGGCCCGTCGACGTGATTCCGACCTATACGCTCGAAGGCCAGGGCCTGAAGATCACGCAGGCGCTTGCGCAGGCGGCCGTGACCAAGGGCGGGGGCGGTCAGGCGATCCAGCTCGGCACGATCTGGCTGCCCTTCGGCTTCGAGCAGAAGGCCGGCAAGGCCGCGCTCGGCTATATCCGCATCGTGCAGTTCGATCCGACCGACCAGCGCCCGACGGTGCGCGACTTCATCGCCGCCTTCAAGGCGAAGTACAATCAGGATCCGACGCATCTGCACGCCCATGCCTACGACCAGATCACGCTGATCGCCGACGTGGTCAAGCGCGGCGCCAAGGACGCGCAGTCGATCCGCGACGGGCTCGCGGCGACCAAGAGCTTCTCCGGCGTCACCGGCAGCGCCGAGTTCGACAAGACCAACCAGAACACCAAGATGGACACCGTTCATTACATGGAGACCCTGCCCGATCTGTCGTGGAAGGCGCTGAAGTGGAACTGAGCGGCCGATGACGGTCGTTCTGCAGCAGGGCATCAACGGCGTCGTCCTCGGGAGCCTTTACGTTCTGGTCGCCTTGGGGCTCACCCTGGTTTACGGCGTTCTCGTCCAGATCAACTT
>DATBBS010000284.1:0-2222 GCA_036270895.1 Xanthobacteraceae bacterium | reverse complement strand
AAAGGGCGCCCCGAAGGCGCCCGCGATGGCGCCCGCCGCCCCGCAGCCGACCAGCAGCCGCATGTCGTTGCGGCGCAGATGGAACACGCGGCCGAACCACGACCCGATGCCGCTGGCGAGCTGGGTATAGCCGGCCTCGAGGCCAACCGACGCGCCGACGCCGCTCGACCACACCGTCTGCAGCGCCACGATCAGGCTGCCGCGAAACGACATCCGCCCGCCACGCACCGCATTCGCCTCGATCGGATCGACGAAGCGTTCCGGCCCCCAGCGCGCCAGCCCCAGGCCGGCGATGCCGAGCAGCAGGCCGCCGATGGTCGGCACCAGCAGGGCACGCAGCGGATCGATCGCCGCGCTGGCGGACAGCCGCGTGCCGGGCGGAATGTCGAAGAACAGCAGATGCAGCCCGATGACGATCGCCCCCATGACGGTCACCACCAGGCCCGCGATGCCGCCGACCACGCCGGCCAGCGCCACGATGCCGACCTCGCGCGCCCGGACCAGCACCCGCAAACGGCGCGGCACCTCCAGGGCGCTGGATCTTGCGTTTCGCATCGAGCGGTGACGCCTTCGATCGGGCAATGGGGTTGCGATGGCGCCTTGTAAGCATTTTCCGGCGGCCTGCACACCGTTTCGCCGAAGAAAACAGGGCATCGCCGGCCGCCCTTTCCCGGCCACGTTCGACGACCCATATTGCCGCAATGTCGAAGCCTCCCAGACCCCCCAAGGATCCGGCCCGCCCGACCCGCGCCAAGGCGGCGCGGCCGGCCACGCATCCGATCGGACCGGCGCTCGCCGACCTGCTCAATCCCGCCATCAACCGCGGCGAGGCCGGGGTGGGGTCGCAGACCGGATTGCAGCCGCCGCCCGACAATTCGCGCGACCGCCGCGCCGACTTCTCGGCGGCGCACCGCGCCCGCCAGTCGACGCCGGCCGGCTTCGGCGAGGTCCCGCAATCGCCCTACCGCGACAACGCGGAGCTGCGCGAGGCCTCCCCCGAACTCGCGCGCGCGCTGGGATTGGAGAAGGACGACGGTGAGGAAGGCAATGCGGATGCGCTCCCCTCGCCCCTGCCTGTCCGCCGTAGCCCGACGGGCGAAGGCGGATGGGGAGGGAGCGGGGGTGGGGGTCCGTCCGGTGATGACAAGCATTCGCGCACAACTACGACCCCCCTCTCCAACCCTCCCCCACAAGGGGGGAGGGAGCGCGCAACGCGTGGGGAGAGCGAGCAGTCAGTGCCCGGCGAGAGCCAAGGCGCCGATCCCGCCGCCGACAAGCACGTCGTTCACGGCGACCGCGACACGACGGTGCGGCGGCCGCGGCCGGCGCGTGTCGCGCTCGGCGAAATGGGCGTCGCCGCCACCGCCGATTCGCTCGACCGGCTGTTGCGCGAGGGACGGCGCGAATTCCTCGACGAGCAGGGCGTGCCGCGGGTATGGACGCCGCACCGGCCGCCGCGGCCGGAAAAGACCGAGGGCGGCCAGCGCTTCGTGATCACGTCGGAGTTCAAGCCCGAAGGCGACCAGCCGCGGGCGATCGCCGAGCTGGTCGAGGGCATCAAGCGTCACGACCGCTCGCAGGTGCTCCTCGGCGTCACCGGCTCGGGCAAGACCTTCACGATGGCCAAGGTGATCGAGGCGACGCAGCGTCCGGCGATCATCCTGGCGCCCAACAAGACGCTGGCGGCGCAGCTCTACGGCGAGTTCAAGAGCTTCTTTCCCGACAACGCGGTGGAGTATTTCGTCTCCTATTACGACTACTACCAGCCCGAAGCCTATGTGCCGCGCACCGACACCTATATCGAGAAGGAATCGTCGATCAACGACCAGATCGACCGCATGCGCCACTCGGCGACGCGCGCGCTGATCGAACGCGACGACGTGATCATCGTCGCCTCGGTGTCCTGCATCTACGGCATCGGCTCGGTCGAGACCTATACGGCGATGACCTTCAAGCTGGAGCGCGGCGAGCGCGTCGACCAGCGCCAGCTGATCGCCGACCTGGTGGCGCTGCAATACCAGCGCACGCTCGGCGACTTCGCGCGCGGGACGTTCCGGGTGCGCGGCGACGTCGTCGACATCTTCCCGGCCCACTATGAGGACCGCGCCTGGCGCATCCACCTGTTCGGCGACGAGGTGGAGAAGATCGAGGAGCTCGATCCCCTCACCGGCCGCAAGACCGACGAGCTCGGCTTCGTCAAGGTCTATGCCAACTCGCACTAT
>DATBBS010000283.1:0-14863 GCA_036270895.1 Xanthobacteraceae bacterium | reverse complement strand
GGCCTCGATCTCGGCCGCGACGAGCTCGCCTTCTTCCCGCTGATCTATTGGCCGGTCGTGCCGGGCGCCGCCAAGCCGTCGCCCCAGGCGCTCGCCCGCATCGACGCCTACATGAAGGAGGGCGGCACGGTCCTGTTCGATACGCGCGATGCCGTGCTGGCCCCGCCCGGCCCCGGCGGCGAGACGCGGAGCTCGGGCATGATGGCGTTGCGCACCATCCTGGCTTCGCTCGACATTCCCGAGCTAGAGCCGGTGCCGAAGGACCATGTGCTGACCAAGACCTTCTTCCTGCTGCGCGACTTCCCCGGCCGGTTCAACAGTGGCCAGCTCTGGGTCGAGGCGATGCCGGCCGCCGACGAGACCGAAGAGGAATCCCAGCGTCCGGCCCGCGGGGGCGACGGCGTGTCATCGATCATCATCACGTCGAACGACCTGGCCGGAGCCTGGGCGACCCGCCCCGACGGCCAGCCGATGCTCCCCCTCGTTCCCGGCGAGCCGCGCCAGCGCGAGTTCGCATTCCGCGCCGGCGTCAATATCGTGATGTACACGCTCACCGGCAACTACAAGGCCGATCAGGTCCATGTGCCGGCTCTGCTCGAGCGGCTCGGCCAATAGGAGTAGATGTTGGGTTTCGGTATCGCCTTCTCGCCTCTCGTCCCCGACGCGGTGTTGTGGGCCGCAGCCGCGGTCGCGGTCGCAATCGTCATTCTCCTGTTCGTCGGCCGCACGCGCGGCGCCGCAGTCCGCGCGCTCGCGCTGGCGTTGCTGGTGGCGGCGCTCGCCAATCCATCGCTGACGCGCGAGGATCGCGATCCCCTCTCCTCGGTCGCGGTCGTGGTAGTCGACAAAAGCCCGAGCCAGGATTTCGGCGAGCGCACGGCGCAAACCGCGGCCGCGCGGACCGCGCTGGTGACCCGCCTGCAGCGCATTCCCGGGCTCGAGCTCCGCGTCGTCGAGGCCGGACAGGCGGACGGCGAGACCGATGGCACGCGCCTGTTCCAGGCGCTCACCGCGACGCTCTCCGACGTGCCGCCGGAGCGCGTCGCCGGCGCCTTCATGATCACCGACGGCCGCGTGCACGACGTGCCGGCCGAGGTGGGAGCGCTCGGTTTCGCGGCGCCGCTGCATGCGCTGATCACCGGGGCGCCCGATGAGCGCGACCGTCGCGTCGTCCTGGTCGCGGCACCGCGTTTCGGCATCGTCGGCCAGCAGCAGACGGTGTCGTTCCGGGTGGAGGATACCGGCGTGCCGGCCGGCCGGGCCCAGGTCAAGATCAGCCGCGACGGCGAGACGCTCGACCAGCGCACCGTGACAGCAGGCCAGACCGTGGAAGTGCAGATCGGGATCCCGCATGCGGGCCCCAACATCGTCGAGATCGAAGCCTCGCCGCTCGAACGCGAGCTGACCACCGTCAACAACCGCGCCGTGGTGTCGATCGACGGCGTGCGCGACAAGCTGCGCGTGCTGCTCGTCTCCGGCGAGCCGCATTCGGGCGAACGCACCTGGCGCAACCTGCTCAAGTCGGATGCCAATGTCGACCTTGTGCATTTCACCATCCTGCGTCCGCCCGAGAAGCAGGACGGCACGCCCATCAACGAGCTTTCACTGATCGCATTTCCGACCCGCGAGCTGTTTCAGCAGAAGATCAACGAGTTCCAGCTCATCATCTTCGACCGCTACGCGCGCCAGGGCGTGCTGCCGATCATCTATTTCGACAACATCGCCAAATATGTGCGCGATGGCGGCGCCGTGCTGGTGGCGGCCGGCCCCGACTATGCCAGCCAGACCAGCATCTGGCGCACGCCGCTCGACCAGATCCTGCCCGCCGAGCCGACCGGACGGATGACCGAGACGCCGTTCCGCGCAACTCTCACCGATGCCGGCCGCCGCCATCCGGTCACCCGCGGGCTCGAGGGCGGCAACGACGATCCGCCGCATTGGAGCCGCTGGTTCCGTCTGGTCGACACCAAGACCGCGAACGGCACCACCGTGCTGCAAGGGCCGGACGCCAAGCCGCTGCTGCTGCTCTCGCGCGAAGGCGAAGGGCGCGTCGCGCTCCTGCTTTCCGATCACATCTGGCTGTGGGCGCGCGGCTACGAGGGCGGCGGGCCGCATCTCGATCTGCTGCGCCGGTTGTCCCATTGGCTGATGAAGCAACCCGACCTGGAGGAAGAGGCGCTACGCCTGATCGTGCGCGGGCGCGAGCTCACCGTGCAGCGCCAGACCATGGCGGACTCGGTCGCTCCGGTCACCCTCACCGCACCCTCGGGGGCGACGCGGACATTGACCCTCAGCTCGTCGGAGCCCGGCGTGTGGAAAAATGCCGTCCAGGCGAACGAGCTCGGCTTGTGGCGGGCGACCGACGGCAAGCTCACGGCGCTCGTCAATGTCGGGCCGGCGAATCCGCGCGAGTTCTCCGAGGTGACGTCGACCCCGGACGTCATCGCACCCCTCGCCAATGCGACCGGCGGCGATTCGCGCCGCGTCACCGACGCCTCCGGCATCAACATGCCGCGCATCGTCGCAGTACGTTCGAGCGACACCTACAAGGGCGAGGACTGGCTGGGCGTCAAGATGCGCGACGCCAGCGTGGTGCGCGGCATCGGCGTGCTGCCGATGTTCGCGGGGCTGCTCGGCCTGCTCCTGCTGATCGGGAGCCTGGCGGCAACGTGGGCGCGCGAAGGGCGGTGACCAGCTAGTGACGGCGGCGGACCGGGCGACGGCCCGATCATCCGTTCGACCGACACAAAGCCAGCCGCGCACTCGAAAACATGCCGTGCGGGCCATCCGAATGCGGACGGCCCGCGCAGCTTGGACTCGGAAACCCGCAGGCAGCCGTTATCAGTTCTTCGGCGTCCCTCGCGAGTCACGATCGCCGGCCGACTGATGAATGCTCGGGTCGTGCTTCATCACACGCCCGCGGTAGTGCGTCCGCGAGTGGGAGCGCGCATAGTATTTGGGCGTTCCGCGCGAATCCCGGTCGCCTGCCGATTGATGGATCGCATTTTTTTGCGCAGGCGCCTGTGCGCTTGCGGTTGCCACATTCGCCAGGGCGACGGCGGAGATCGCCAGGATGAGGGTTTTCATGACTTCTGCTCTCGGACGCCGAGCCAGCAGTTCGTTTGAGGCTGCTTGGGAAAGCCGGCCCAAAATAACCCGATAATCCCAACGAAGTTCCGCCGCATTTCGGCAACTCGCCGCGAGACTGCCGGGATCGATCCGGGGGGCCGACCGGCCGGGGCTGCGACCGAGATTTTCGGACGGCGACAGCCGGCCTGCCGCGGTTGCATCCCGTTCCCGATCCGCACCCGCGGGCGCAAGACAATCGTCGGCGGCGACCGGAAACGACGCGACCCTCGCCCTCAGGTCGGGTCGACGACCCCCATGCCGATCGTGCGCAGGGCCGTCATGCTGGGCACGAAGAAATATTCGCCGCCGCGGGTCTCCACGAATTGCGGAATGCCCTCGACAACGAATGGCGGCCGGCCTGAGGCCGGATCTGCCGGAATGACGTATTTGGCCTTGGGAACATCCGCCGAATGGTTGCCGACCAGCGGACAGGTATCGTTGCCCGCATTGGCGTCGAGGCCGTAATTGATCCATTGCTGCTGCACGAACTCGAACTGCCGAAACAGATTTGCGCAGACGACCAGCATGATGATGCCGTGCTCGGCCGAGTCCGGCACGCCCACCGTCGAGTCGCCGTAGGGCAACCCGCGCCTGAGGATACGGCGGCGATTGTTGAGCACCGAACCCTCGGTGCCCCTCGGCGCCAGCCCGTCCCGTGTATTGACCCGTCGCATATGGGAGGTGATCGGGCATTTGAGACCCTGGCGATCCTCGGCATAGGTGAAATGGGTGAGGGCCCGGTTGCGCGCCAAATAGCCGCTCGGGTCCTTTTGAGGAGAAACCTCCGGAAACTGCTCGTTGAATTTTTTCCAATCCGCGAAGGTTGGCGCGATCGCCAACGGAACGCCGTCCGACCAGCGGCCGGCCAGCTTCGCCGTGAGGGTTTCCTTTGCCTGCGCCGCATCGTCGATACCGGCAACGGCGCCGAAATGCGCGGCGGTCTCAGACAGGAAGTCGCGAAACGCGACGACGTTCTGGTGCAGCTTGCGATACGCCATGAAGGTGCCGTTGCGGCTGAAGCTTAGCGGCATGGCGGCGCCGGCGATCTCCTGCGCCTCGTCCGGATAGCCGAGCAGGAATTCGCCGGTCGCAAGCGGCCGCCAGTTGCCGGCGCCGTCGACCGCGCCATTGCCGTCCGCCGCCGCCTTCTCGTGCTCATCCGGATATTGCCCTTCGAATACCGGATCGCCGATCGCGTCGGTGAAGCCGAAATGTTCCTTCGGGGATGGGACGACGGTTCCGTTTCCTCCCGGGGCCATGATCGCGGTCAGCTCTTGAAACTGGGCGGACGGCTGGCCGGGCGGATTGTGGCCCGGCAGGATTCTCACACCCCCGATCGAGCGGCACAGCGCTTCGATCTCCTGGGTCTTCTTATCAAGTTCCGGGACGGGACTGCCGTCCGTGTGCATCTGCGCGTTCAAGGTGATCAGAATATGCACGGTGTTCGGATTGGTCGTGCGATTGGTCGTCCCTACGCTCCACACCTCATCCCATGACTGCTTCCAGCCGGGCCGGAAGTCGTCGCCGAGCATCGGCGCGCGTCCGACCATCCCATCAATAAACTCGTCCGGCACGCCGCGCAGCGTCCGGGTCGAAATGCCGAGCGCGAGCAGGCCATAAAACGAGAACGCGATATTGACCGCGACCTGGGGTCGCGGCACCACCACGGTCCCGGTCGGAATCTTCGAGCGATGCGAGGGCCATCGCAGGGCGGTCGTGATCCCGGGCAGCAACGCGTTGACGAATTTGCGCCCCAGTGCGCTGTCGTCGATGTGCAATGTGATGCAACGGCCTTTCGGAAAGCCCAGCTTTCCGTAGGCGCTGAGAATGTTGCCCTGAATGTCCGCGAGGTCGAGTGCGACGGCCATGTGAGCCTCAAATGCCGATGACGCCAGGTGCTTGCGTGAGCTCTTTATCGTCGAGATCGTGAGGTTTGTGATGCGCAACGAACGACGTGAAGTCGTCGTAAAGCTTCTGCGCCGACGCCGCGTCGGTACCTGCCGCCGGCATCTGGCTGGCGATCGCGAAGCGCGTGAAAACGCTCCGCAGGTAGAGCGACTTGAGCACGGTCGGAAGATCGGAATCCGAAGCGGTCGGAAACGGTTTTCCACCCGCCGCCATGATGCTCAGGTAGGCCGTCAACACAATGAGGGCGAGCGCGACCGCGCCGACGAGCGCCAACCCAAAACTGTAAGGCAGCCACAACAGCCAGGAGCGCCCGAACAATGCCGCCAGCAGCAGCAGCAACGTGGCGGCCAAGCCCAGCAGCAGAGCGCCGCCGCTCACGATGACAGGCCACTTGTACATATCGGCCGGCCACGCGGGGAGAACGGGAGGATCGGCGTAATAGTCGTTGAAGGACATCGTGGTCTCAAGCTGGCAGTCGGCCATGTAGGCGGCGAAGGTCGCCGCGTCCCTCACCCGCGAGTCGAAGCCTTGGCAGAACCGGAATATCTCGCGCAGATCCGGTCCCGCCGTGTTCCACAGTTCGACCAGATAGGAATCGCGCTCCTTGTCGCTGCCGCTTTTGGCATCGAAATCGGCGACGAATACCAGGAACGGATTTTTCAAGTGATCCTGCGGCTGGGCAACCGTCAGATTGACTTTGGCGATTGAGCCCAGGGCCACGTTTTGCCCCAGACGTCCGTTATAGGCCACGTCGTCGATGATCACGAAGCGCACGAAATGGTTGCGCCTGTTACGCGCGAACGGACTCTGTCCGCCGCCGCGTAGTGGCGTCTCGGCGGCGGTCGGTATCATGTCGAGACGCTTGCGCAACGCATGAACCGGCGACGTTATGGTGTAGCCGTCGTTCATCACATCGGTGCGAATCGGAATCAGCACCGTCAGAAAATAATGTCCGCCATCGAATGTCGGCATCTGGATTCCTCGGTCGCGATGGATGAGTCTACACGAGCGCCTTGGCGGCCTCGCGCTGGGTTTCAATGAAGCCCTGGCGGTTGTGTTCCGCGCGATCCGTGTCGACACTGGCGATCGGGGCGTAGCCCTGGGAGCCGAGGTCATTCTGCACGCCGACCAGGGTGGCGATGTAAAGCTTGCGAAAATCCGTCGGCGACAGCGACGGCTGTTTTTCCATCAGGGTGAGAATCGCCCGTCGGATGCGCAACGCCGCCTTGATGTCGCGCTGCGCGGCGCCCGGCACCGAATTGTAATAGTAATCCGTGTCGATCTGGTTTGCTCGGATGTAGTCTTTGAACGGACTGATCGGAATCGAGTGCGGATACCGGGTGCTGGAGATCCACAGCAGATCGAGCCCGTCGGGAATGCCATCCGAGAAGGCGTCGATATACTGGTCCCATGTCCCGTTGAAATTACTGCAGAACAGCATGTAGTCGTTCTTCAGCGCCTGCTTGCCCTGGCCGAGATCGGGCCATTGATTGCGCCTGATGATGATCCAGCGCGCGAAATGAATGATGGAAAGGCCGAGCAGGCCCCCCAGCGAACTCGGGATCGCGCGCGACGCCATGAACACTGCGCGGTTGATCCAGGTCAGCCACGGCCGCATGGGCGTGACGACATTCATCGCGTAGGCCTTGCCGGCGACATTCGACATGGCAATCTCCCCTACCCGAACTCGATCGCGACCGTCCAGGCGCCGCGCCAAGACTGTTTCGGCGGCGCCATCACATCAGGCGTGCGCGCCCGACATGCGCCAGATATTCGATCCCGGATTTTCCATCCTGCCACTTTCCGGTTGTGAAATACAAGCCTGCCCGATAGCCTTGTACTGTCCATATCAGCGCAGGCCCGGCCGGATCCGGGAAAAAGGAAGGTCCATGGGCGAAGCGCGTGATGTCATTGCGCCGGTTGCGCCCGGCAAAGCAACGGTCATCACGTTTCCACCGAGCCTCGACTGCGAGCTCAGCCGATTCCTGCTCAGCCACTATGGCGTTCCGTTCGAGGAGCAGCGTCACACCGTCCTTTTTTCCTTCTTCCACACGCTTTGGCACGGCTCCACGCTTTACTTCCCGCTGCTGTATGGGGGCGGCTATCAGCCGCTCAACAACGTGCGCCAGATGATCGATTTCTTCGACCCGCGCTGCCCCGCGGGTCGCAACCTCCTGCTTGGCGGACGCGAGCGCGACAGCGTGGAGACCGACTGGACGCAGTTCAACGCGACGTTGGGCGGCGCGACGGCGGCTTTCGCCTATTTCCACTTCCTTCCTCACCGCGCGATCATGCTCCGGCCGCTGAGCGAAGGAACGCCGGCCTACGAGGTCGATGCGGTGCGTTGGGCCTACCCGTTATTCGCGGGTTTCCTGCGCATGGCCCTGAAGCTGTCGGCGAGCCGCGCCCGGGAAGCTCTCGGACAAGTGCGGCAAGTCGCGCAATCCGTCGACGCGCGTCTGGCGGACGGCCGCCGCTATTTGGTCGGCGATCGGTTCTCGCTGTCCGACATGGCGTTCGCCAATGCCTTGGCGCCGCTGGTGCTGCCGCCTGCATACGGCGGCCCGCTGCCGACTTTCACCGAGATGCCGCCCGAGGTGCAGTCCGTGGTGACGGAGATGCAGGCACACCCGGCCGGCCAGTTCGCGCTCCGGATCTATCGCGACCACCGCGGGCCCGCCCGGCGGGCGGCGTCATCGCGGGCGTGAGCGGCGCCTCGCCACGCGTTAGTCGCTGTTTCCCCAGTCCGGCCTGATCGGTCCGGAGACGCCCTCGAATGCGCCCGGGACGAGCTCGGCGATCATCAGGCGTTCCGGATCGACCGGACCCGGCATGACGGCGCGGCCCTTGGGGATACGCTTGAAGCCAGCTCGGCCGTAATAGGGCTCGTCGCCGACCAGCGCGACCAGCCGGTGGCCCTGCGCGCGCGCGTCGGCGAGCGCACGCTCCATCAGGGCGAGCCCGACGCCGCGGCTGCGGAACGGCGGCTCGACCGTCAGCGGTCCGAGCAGCAGCGCGGGCGTCTCGCCGATGCGGACCGGCGTGAGCCGCACCGAGCCGACCAAGAGCGTGCCGATCCGCGCCGTGAACGAGAGGGCAAGCGCATGCGGCCCGCCCTCGCGTAACCGATAGGCGGTCTTGGCGTAGCGTCCGGGGCCGAAGGTGCGCTCGTGCAGCCGCTCGATCGCGTCCGCGTCGGCGGCGGCCTCCGGCCGAATGGTCAATGAAAGATCGCTCATGGCCCTGCCCGGCAGCGCGCTTAGCATTTGGGCGGCGGAACGTCCATTGCGGCGCGGCAGAAATGCAGCCAGCTGGGCTGGCGCGCCGGGGCCGGCGATATAGATTCATCGCGAAAACCGGAGAAACCTCATGGGTCTGCTCGTCGACGGCGTCTGGCAGGATCGCTGGTATGACACCGCGAAAACCGGCGGACGGTTCGAGCGCCAGGCATCGAGCTTCCGCCATTGGGTCACGCCCGACGGCAGTCCGGGGCCGACCGGCGCCGGAGGATTCAAGGCCGCGCGCGGGCGTTACCACCTCTACGTCTCGCTCGCCTGCCCATGGGCCCATCGCACGCTGATCTTCCGCAAGCTCAAGCGGCTCGAGGACGTTGTCGCGGTGTCGGTGGTCTCCTATCACATGGGCCCCGAGGGCTGGAGTTTCGATCCGCAGACCGGCTCCACCGGCGACGCCGTGAACCAAAAGGCAAGGCTGTCGGAGGTCTATGTCGTCGCAGATGCGCATTATACCGGACGCGTCACCGTGCCGGTGCTGTGGGACAAGGAACGCCGCACCATCGTCAACAATGAATCGTCGGAAATCATCCGCATGCTCAACTCGGGCTTCGACGCGTTGACCGAGGTGAGCACCGATTACTATCCCGTGCCGCTGCGCGAGGAGATCGACCGCGTCAATGCGCTCGTGTATCGCGACATCAATAACGGCGTCTATCGTGCCGGCTTCGCCACCACGCAGGCCGCCTACGAGGAGGCGTTCGGCGCGCTGTTCGCGGCCCTCGACCAGGTCGAGCGGCGGCTCGCGGCGACGCGCTATCTGGTCGGCAACGCCCTGACCGAAGCGGACTGGCGGCTCTTCACCACGCTGGTGCGTTTCGATGCCGTCTATGTCGGCCATTTCAAATGCAACCAGCGCCGGATCGTGGACTATCCAAACCTGTCGAACTATCTGCGCGATCTCTATCAGGTCGCGGGCGTGGCCGAGACCGTGAATATGGATCACATCAAGCAGCACTATTACGGCAGCCACAAACAGATCAATCCCAGCGGTATCGTGCCGCTCGGACCGGAGCTCGATTTCTACGCGCCGCACGATCGGAAAAGGTTCGACGCGTAATGCCGGTGGCGGCGCGCTGCGACATGCCCCGCGCGAGACGAAAATCACCACCTCTCGCTCACCGGAGCGCCGAGCAATACCTCGGCGATGCGCGCGCGCGTGCCGGCGGTGGTGTCGCCGGGCAGCTCGTCGAGCGCGAAGAACCGGGATGCCGCGATCTCGCGACTGGGGGCGGGCGGCGCGCTCTGGCGAAACGCCTGGATGACGTAGCACGCAACGTGATCGCGCCGCGATATGCGCCCATTGAAGAACATCGCGTGCAGCTCCGGTGGCGCCGTCAACTCGATATTTCCCTCCTCGGCGAGCTCGCGCGCGAGCGCCGCGAGCAGCGTCTCGCCCGGCTCGACACCGCCCCCAGGCAGGTGCCAGCCGCGCACATAGGTGTGCCGGACGAGGAAGATTCGACGCGCATCGTCGATCACGACTCCGCGTACGCCGAGCGTGAGGCCACGGGTGAGACGCCAATAGAGATGCATGCAGCGCCGCATCGCGGTTTCGATCGTCTCTCGCATGCGGCTCAGCGCCCCCGCCACTGCTTCGCGCGATTCACAATCTGCATCATTGACGCACCCGTGAGCCCCGCATGGCTGCCTTGTCATCCTGCGTTTTGTCATCCCGTCTCGCCTGCGTTATCTGCGTCGGTACGGGCTCGTCGACAAGAAGGCTCGCAACGTTTCTGGCAAGCGGCCGGGGCACATCCCCCCACGAATGTCCCCAGCCCTTACGGCGCCCCTGGTTCGTTCCGGGGGCGCCGTTATTCTATGTGCAGACGGCTCGCATTTTCCGCTCCGGCACTGCACTATAGGGCAGCCAACCCACCCGGATACCTCGATGAAACGCTTTGCAGACCTGAGCGAGCAGGAAATCCTCGCGCTCGCCATCACCAATGAGGAGGAAGACTCCCGCATCTATCGCGGCTTCGCCGACGGGTTGCGCGAGCAGTATCCGAGCTCGGCTCAGATGTTCGAGGAGATGGCGCAGGAAGAGATCAAGCATCGCGGCATGTTGTTCGACCTCTATCGCGTCAAATTCGGCGAATACCTGCCGCTGATTCGGCGGCAGGACGTGAAGGGATTCGTGCGCCACCGCCCGTTGTGGCTGGTACGCCCGCTCGGCCTCGACGAAGTGCGCAAATACGCTGCCGAAATGGAATTCGAGACCGCGCGGTTCTACCGCAAGGCGGCGGAGACGGCCCGCGACGCCTCGGTGCGCGAGCTGTTGATCGAGCTCGCCGAGGCCGAGGACAAGCACGAGCATCTGGCCGACCGGCTGGGCGAGAAAATCCTCACTCCCGGCGTACGCGCCAAGGAGGACGAGACCGCCCGCCGCATCTTTGTGCTGCAATATGTGCAGCCGGGTCTCGCCGGGCTGATGGACGGTTCGGTGTCGACGCTTGCGCCGCTGTTCGCGGCCGCCTTCGCAACCCACGATACCTGGGCGACCTTCCTGGTCGGGATGGCGGCCGCGGTCGGCGCCGGCATATCGATGGGCTTTGCCGAGGCTCTTTCCGACGACGGCTCCCTCACCGGCCGCGGCTCGCCCTGGCTGCGCGGCACGGTGTGCGGCGCGATGACGGCGGTCGGCGGGCTCGGGCACACGCTGCCCTACTTGATTCCGGATTTCATGACCGCGACCGTTCTCGCCATCGTGGTGGTGATGATCGAGCTGGCAGCGATTTCCTATATCCGGTTCCGCTACATGGATACGCCGTTACTGCAGGCCGCGTTCCAGGTCATGGTCGGCGGCGCGCTGGTGTTCGCGGCGGGAATCCTCATCGGCAGCTCGTAGGGGCGAACGGGATGCCGAACAGCGAATAGTCAGGCTCTACTCGCTGTTCGCCATTCACGGCTCGCAATGATCATCCATGTTCGTCCTGGCCCACCTCTCCGATCCGCACCTCGCACCCCTCCCGACCCCGCGCCCGCGCGATCTGGCGGGCAAGCGTCTGCTGGGCTACGTCAACTGGCGGCGCAAGCGGCACAAGGTCCACCGCACCGAGCACGTCGACATGCTGGTGCGCGATCTCAAGTCGCGGGCGCCCGATCACGTGGCCGTCACCGGCGACCTCGTCAACATCGCGCTCGAGGCAGAGTTCGCCCAGGCGCGCGCCTGGCTGCATGGGCTCGGCGCGCCGCATGACGTGACGCTGGTGCCCGGCAATCACGACGCCTATGTGCGCCCGGCGCTCGCCGCCCAGGCGACCTATTGGCACGAGTTCATGCGCGACGACGGGGCAAAAACTCCCGCATTGCGATTTCCGTTCGTGCGCCGGCGGGGGTCGCTCGCGCTGATCGGACTTTCCAGCGCGGTGCCGACCGCGCCCTTCATGGCGACCGGCCGGCTCGGGGGCAAGCAGATCGAGCGCCTCGAGGAGATCCTCGGACGTCTCGCCGGCCTCTGCCGCGTGGTGCTGATCCATCACCCGCCCTTCGGCGAGCCCGGCGACCGTTTCAAGCGGCTGGTCGACGCCGCCGACCTGGCCGCCGTGCTGCGGCGCTTCGGCGCCGAGATGGTGTTGCACGGCCACGCTCACGTGCATGCGCTCAATTGGCTGGAAGGGCCGAGCGGACCGATCCCGGCGCTCGGGGTGCCGTCGGCTTCGGCGGCGGTGACCGACGGCAAGGCCATCGATTGCGCCGCCTACAATCTTTATCGGATCGGGGGGACCGCGCGCGCCTACAGCTGCGAGGCGGTGACGCGTGGATTTCGCGCCGACGCCGGCCGCATTGTCGAGATCGGGCGAAGCGAAGTGAAATTAGCCGCGCAGGTGTGAAACCAGCAGCGCCAGCGTCCCCACCACGGCCGCGATCCCGAGCACAAGTCCGAACAGGAAGGCGCGGAAGCTCCGCCAGCGCGCGCGGCGGCGGGAGCGCGCATCACGCAGCGCCCCCTGCAGCCGCAGGCCCTCGTCGGCGGCGAGCGCGCGCTCGCGCTCGACGATGCGGCGGGCGACGTAACCGGTCACTGCCTCGACAATCTCGGGGATTTCGGGCGATTCGGCCAATATGGTGCGGCCGTAGCGGGTGTCCTGCATGAAGCGGTAGGTGCGCTTGTCGCGACCCATGTCGACATGGGCGATGACGTCGACCCACAGCCGCGGCGTGTCGCCGTGCGCGATGCCGCGGTCGAACATCTCGATGGTGTCAGGGACCTCGGCAAACAGCGGATCGAGCGCCTCGTTGAGAAGCTCGAGGCGGGCGACCTCGGCGTCGCGCAGGTCGACGATGACCCCGGTGCGCTCGGCGGATTCGATGCGGGCCTGCCGCAACGCGTCGCGCAACCGCTGCGGGTCCTCCGACTTCGGCTCGGCCTTTTGCTTCTTACGACCCCACATCGCGAATCCTGCACATGCTCTTATTCTATAGGGTTCTCAGGCCAAGTGAAATCCGATTCGCCCGCAATAGCCTAGTCGGCACCCGCCGGGCGGCGCCCAGGACTGCCATATTTCGCCCCTACCCCGCCCAATTCTATCCTTGGTCGCATTTCCCACGGCGAACTCCCGCTCATCCCGGAGCGGTCTAGCCGCCGGTCGCAAGCGCATCGGAGAAGAACATGTCGCGCCAGTCCGCCGGCGGGCTCTTGAGCGTGCCGGTCTTCGCCATGAAATCCACGAAGGCGCTGATGCCCATGACCTTGGTGGTGTACTGGATCGCCGGGTCGTTGAGGATCTCGACCAACTCGTCGACCGGCATCTTGTCGCCGCTCGCCTTGAGATAGATTTCCGCCGCCCGCTTCTTGTCGGCATTGATGAAGTCGGTCGCGTCCTTGAGGCCCGCCAGAAAGGCCGCATAGAGCTTCGGATTCTGCGTGCGGAACTTGGCGGTCGCCGCGATCACGTTGAACGACAGGCCGCCATCGAAATAATCGGTGCTGGTCAGCAGACGCTGGATGTTCGGGCTTTTCATCTGGCGATACTGGAACGGCGCGGACGAGAAATTTGCGACGACCTCGTTCGGGCCGCCGAGCATGGCGGCGGTCGCGTCGGGATGCGCCATCGACACCGTGAGGTGATCGAGCGCGTCGAACTTGGCGATGCCGAATTCTTTCGCCGCGGCCATCTGCAGGATGATTGCCTGCATCGAGACCTTGACGGCCGGCATCGCGATTTTCTGGTTGTCCTTGAAATCCTTGAGCGACTTGATCGCGGGATCGCGCACCATCAGCATCAGCGGCGAGACGTTGAATCCGCTGGCGGCCTTGACCTCGATCGGCGTTCCCTTGGTCTTCGACCAGACCGTGATGATGCCCGGAATGCCGAGGCACACGAAATCGACGCTGCCGGAGATCAAGGCGTCATTCATGACGTCGCTGGAGCGGAAAGTCGCCCAATCGACCGAGACGTCGCCGAGGCCCGCCGCCTGGGCGCGCTTCTCGACCATCTTCTGGTCCTGCATGACGAAAAATTGCATATAGGCGATGCCGAACTGCTTGGCGACGCGCAGCTCGGTCGCCTCGGCGCGGACCTCGCCTGGCAGCGCCAGCAAGCCCAGCAATGCAGCAACCGCAACGAGACCGCGAACCATGTGACCCTCCCGGGCGCCTCCCGGCCAGCCCCGGCGGCGCATCGTTCTAGTTGAGCGAACGATACTACAATGGGTAGGCTGGCCGAAAGCGGGCGGCGGCGGCGAACCGACGGGCCGAAACCAGGACATTTTCCGGCGAATCCACCATCGGAACGCGCCGCAAGGGGAACGAGGACTCGCAGGATGGCGCAGACACAGGGCGCGCAAGCGTTCGGCGGCAAGGAGAGCCCGCTGCTCGTCGCCGACGGCGTGACGCTGCAGTACAAGACCACTGATCACCTCGTCACCGCGACGTGGCGGGTGAGCTTCGAGGTCTTCACCGGCGAACGCTTCGTGCTGCTGGGCCCGTCCGGCTGCGGCAAGTCGACGCTCCTCAAGGCGATCGCGGGCTTCATGCAGCCGGTCGAGGGCGCATTTCGGCTCGCCGGCAAGCCGATCACCAAGCCCGGCTCCGACCGTATGATGGTGTTCCAGGAGTTCGACCAGCTGCTGCCGTGGAAGACCGTGCTCGGCAACGTCATGTTTCCGCTCCTGGTGAACCACCGGATGTCGCGCAACGACGCCAGGGAGCATGCCCGGCAGCTGCTCGCCAAGGTCAACCTCACCCGCTTCGAGGACGTTCATCCCCATATGTTGTCGGGCGGCATGAAGCAGCGCACCGCGATCGCGCGTGCGCTCGCCATGGAGCCGAAGGTGCTGCTGATGGACGAACCGTTCGCCGCGCTCGACGCGCTGACCCGCCGCAAGATGCAGGAAGAGCTGGTGGCGCTGTGGGAGGAGGTCGGCTTCACGGTGATCTTCGTCACCCACTCGATCGAGGAGGCGCTGCTGGTCGGCAGCCGGATCCTGGTGCTGTCGCCGCATCCCGGCCGGGTCAAGGCCGAGCTCAACGCCCACAATCTCGGCTTCTCCTCGATCGGCACGCCCGAGTTCGAGGCGCTGCACCGCCG
>DATBBS010000282.1:0-5569 GCA_036270895.1 Xanthobacteraceae bacterium | reverse complement strand
CTCCCTCGCCCCGCTCTGACTCTCGCTCCCTCCCCCCCTTGCGGGGGAGGGCGGGGAGGGGGGTGGCCGCAAGGAAAAATGTCGCCGACAGTGAACAGCCTCAGCGACCCCCACCCCTGTCCCCTCCCCACAAGGGGGAGGGGAACGCCAGAGCCGAAGTGAATCCGATGCCTTTCTCCTCCCTCGCCGCCCTGCGCGCGGCCTGCCGCGACCTCCCGCCGGGCGATGACGCCGCGGCGGCGGCGGTGGCGGATCGCCAGGCGCAGCTCACCAAGCCGCCGGGCAGCCTCGGGCGCCTGGAGGACATCGTGGCGTGGCTCGCGCGCTGGCAGGGCCGCGCGCCCCGCCTCGACCGCGTCGACATCCTGGTGTTCGCGGGCAATCACGGCGTCACGGCCCAGGGCGTCTCGGCCTATCCGGCGGCGGTCACGGCCCAGATGGTGGCGAATTTTTCCGCGGGCGGCGCCGCCATCAACCAGCTCGCGTGCGAGGCGGGCGCAAGCTTGCGCGTCATCGCGCTCGCGCTCGATCAGCCGACGGCCGATTTCACCCAGGCGCCCGCCATGGACGAGCGCAGCTTTCTCGACGCGGTCGCCCAAGGTCATGAGGCGGTCGCGCGCGCGGATGCGCCCGATCTCGTGTGCCTGGGCGAGATGGGCATCGGCAACACGACGGCGGCGTCGGCGCTGGTGGCCGCGCTCTTTGGCGGCGGCGCGCGCTGGGCCGGCCGCGGCACCGGGGTCGACGACGCCGGGCTCGCGCGCAAGCGCGCCGTCATCGCGGCGGCGCTCGCGCGCCACGCAACGCTGCGCGACGATCCGCTGGCGCTCGCCGCCGCGCTCGGCGGCCGCGAGCTCGCGGCGATCCTCGGCGCCGCGCTGGCGGCGCGCCGGCAGCGCATCCCCGTGCTGCTCGATGGGTTCGTCACGACCGCCGCGGTCGCGCCGCTCGCAAAACTGCATCCCGGCGCGCTCGACCACGCGCTCGCCGCCCATGTGTCGGCCGAGGCCGCTCACCGGGCGCTGCTCGACGAATTGCGTCTCGCGCCGCTGCTCGATCTCGGGATGCGGCTGGGCGAAGCCTCCGGCGCCGCGCTCGCGGTCCCGCTGCTGCGCGCCGCGCTCGCCTGCCACACCGGCATGGCGACCTTCGGCGAAGCGGGGGTGGCGGGGAGGGAAGAGCATTGAGTCTTCCCTCCCCGCTGCACCGCCTCTCGCTCCCTCCCCCCCCCTTGAGGGGGAGGGCGGGGAGGGGGTAGCCGCGAGGAAAAGCTGCGCCGACCGATCGCTATCTCAACCACCCCACCCCCGACCCCTCCCACAAGGGGGAGGGGAGCGCAGGCGCTGGAGGTTGTGACTCACTCCGCCGCGATCACATGAAAAAACGTCCCCGTCACGTTGCGGCGCCGGCTGCCGGTCTCGGCCACGGCGCGGCCTTGCGCGTCGGCGATCTCGGCGAGCGGCGCGTCATCCCCCGGCCGCAGCAGCGACGCGTGATGGAATTCGTGTCCGCGCACGCGCGCGCCGGCGGCGCCGATCGGGCTGTCGGCGATGAGGCGTGCCGCCCGGTAGCCGAGATGCAGCCGGCGTTGGGCAAAGCTGGTGGCGTGGCCGAGCAGTCCGGCCATAGGATGACGTACACCCGCGGCATCCTCCAAAAATACGCCCAGCACCATGTAGCCGCCGCACTCGCCGTGCACCGGGCGCGACGCCGCGAAGCGTGCGAGCCCGGAGCGGAATTTATGCGCGCCCGCAAGCGCACCGGCATGCAGCTCGGGATAGCCGCCCGGCAGCCAGCACATGTCGCATCGTTCGGGCGGCGGCTCGTCGGCGAGCGGCGAGAACGGAAAAATCTCCGCGCCGGCCCGCCGCCAGCCCGCGAGCAGATGCGCATACATGAAGCCGAAGGCCGCGTCCGACGCCAGCGCGATGCGCTGGCCGGGCGGTGGCAGTACCCCGGTTGGTGAATCCGTCATGGCCGGGCTTGTCCCGGCCATCCACGTCTTTGTTTCTGCTGCGCCGTGAAGGCGTGGATGCCCGGGACAAGCCCGGGCATGACGAGTCGGTGTTTCGGCCGCCGCACAAATCGCATCGAGATCGCAATGCGTCTCGATCACATCCGCCAGCCGCTCCAGCCGCTGCGCCAGATCGCCATGCTCGCGCGCCTGCACGAGCCCAAGATGCCGCTCCGCCAGCGCGAGCGTCTCGTCGCGCGGAATGGCGCCGAGCAACGGCACACGCAGGCGCGCGATCGCATCCGCCACCAGGCCACGGTGGCGCTCGCTGCCGACCCGGTTGAGGATGACGCCGGCGAGCCGCACCGCCGGATCGAAACCCGCAAAGCCCGCCACCACGGCGGCCGCCGATTGCGATTGCCCGGTGACGTCGAGCACCAGCAGCGCCGGAATGCCGAAGCGCGCCGCGAGATCCGCCGCCGCGCCCGAGCGGCCGGCCTCGCTCGCCACGCCGTCGAACAGCCCCATGGCGCCTTCGATCACAAGCATTTCGGCGTCGCGCCCCGCCTGCGCCAGCAGCGCGTCGAGCAGCGCCGGCGGCATCGCCCAGCTGTCAAGATTAAGGCTGGGCGCGCCGGTCGCCGCCGCATGGAACGCCGGATCGATATAATCCGGCCCCGCCTTGGCGGCGCGCACCGTTCCGCGCCGCCGCAGCGCCGCCAGGAGCCCCAGCGTCACCGTGGTCTTGCCCGCCCCCGAGCGCGGCGCCGAGACGATGAGCGCGCGTGTCATGGCGCAGCACTCCTCGTGCACGCGACTCTATCGTTCCCTCCCCCCTGCTGACTCTCACTCCCTCCCCCCTTGAGGGGGAGGGTGGGGAGGAGGGTGGCCGCGGACGCATGCGCAAGCGGCCACCCCCCTCCCTGTCCCACCCCCTCAAGGGGGGAGGGAACGCAAGAGCCGCTTGCGCATTCGCCTGCCTCTACGCTCGCTGCTTGCCGCACGTGACGCCGCGCCCGCTTCGCCCTATACGCACACCCATGCCCGCAGAAGCTCGCCCGCTCCGCCGCGGCTGGACCACCGGCGCCTGCGCGACCGCGGCGGCCAAAGCCGCTTACGCGGCGCTGCTGACCGGCGCGTTTCCCGATCCGGTCGAGATCACGCTGCCGCGTGGCCAGCGCACCTCCTTTGCGCTCGCCACCACGCGCCAGGCCGCAGACGCCGCCACCGCCGGCATCGTCAAGGACGCGGGCGACGATCCCGACGTCACCCATGGGGCGCTGGTGCTGGCGACCGTGCGGCTGGCGGCACCTGGCAGCGGCGTCACATTTCGCGCCGGCCCCGGCGTCGGCACCGTGACGCGGCCCGGCCTGCCGATCCCGCCGGGCGAGCCGGCGATCAATCCGGTGCCGCGCCGGATGATGCGCGACGCGATCGCCGAGATCGCGGCCCGCAACGGCGCGGCGGGCGACGCCGAAATCGAGATCGCGATCCCCGACGGCGAGGCGCTGGCGATGCGCACCCTCAACGGCCGGCTGGGCATCGTGGGCGGCTTGTCGATCCTCGGCACCACCGGCATCGTGATCCCGTATTCCTGTTCGTCCTGGATCCATTCGATCCGCAGCGGCATCGACGTGGCGCGCGCCATGGGCTTGTCGCACATCGCGGGCGCGACCGGCGCCGCCTCCGAGGCGGCGGTGCAAAAGCTCCACGGCCTGCCCGAGACCGCACTCATCGACATGGGCGATTTCGTCGGCGGGATGCTCAAGCATATCCGGACGCATCCGCTGCCGCGCGTCACGGTGGCGGGGGGCGTCGCCAAGATGACCAAGCTGGCGCAAGGCCTGCTCGATCTGCATTCCAAGCGTGGTTCGGTCGACCTCGCGGCGCTTGCCGGCTTCGCGGACGTGGCCGGCGGCTCCGCCGACCTGCAGGCGCGCATCCGCGCGTCGAACACCGCCGCCGAGGCCTTCGCGCATGCCCGCCACGACGGCATCGCGCTCGGCGACGCGGTAGCGCGCGCCGCCCGTGCGGTGGCGGCGGAGGTGGTGGCGGGGAAGGGCGTGGAGATCGAGGTGGTTATTTTCGATCGCGACGGAACGCTGGTCGGCCGCGCGGAGTGAATCGGCGCCCCCTCTCTCGCTTGCGGGGGAGGGGGAAGCCACCGGCACGCAGCAAGCGGCCTCCCCCTCTCCGGCTCTCCCCCGCAAGCGGGGGAGAGGGCGCAGGAGCCGCTTGCTCATTGCCCGCCTCCGCGAAACCTGCGGCGATAGTCCGGGTCGTAGAGCGCGCTGTCGCGGAAATTTTCTGCCGCGAGCGCGCGGCCGACCAACACCAGCGCGCTGCGCTCGATCGGTGCGGCGGCAAGCTTCTGCGCGATATCGCCGAGGGTGCCGCGCAGAATGCGCTCGTCCGGCCAGGTGGCGCGCGCCACCACGGCGACGGGGCAATCGGCGCCATAATGCGGCGACAGCTCGGCGACGATCGTGTCGATCGCCGTGACGCCTAAGTGAATCGCCAGCGTCGCGCCGGTCGCCGCATAGGCGGCGAGGCTTTCGCCCGCCGGCATGCGCGAGGCGCGGCCCGGCACGCGGGTCAGCACCACGGTCTGCGCCACCTCGGGCACGGTGAGCTCGCGCCCGAGCACGGCCGCCGCCGCCGCGAAGGCGGGCACGCCCGGCGTGAGCGTATAGGAAATGCCATGCCGCTCGAGCCGCCGCAGCTGCTCGGCCATAGCGCTGTAGACCGCGAGATCGCCCGAATGCAGGCGCGCCACGTCGAGGCCGGCCGCATGCGCGGCGATGAATTCCGCCTCGATCGCGTCGAGCGACAGCGGCGCGGTGTCGACCAGGCGGGTGCCGGGCGCGCAATGAGAAAGGATTTCCGGCGCCACCGTCGAGCCCGCATAGAGGCAGACCGGGCAACGCGCCAGCAGGTCGCGCCCGCGCAAGGTGATCAGATCGGGCGCGCCCGGCCCGGCCCCGATGAAGTGGACCGTCATGATTTTACCCAGACCCATTGCGTCACCGGCAGCGCCGGCCGCCACGTCGTCATCCGGCCGATCGGCTCGGCGCGCTCGATCGCGATGCGCGTCAGCGTGCCGCCAAGCGCGGCGTGGCGCGCGATCAACAGCGCCTCGGTTTCCAGCGTCACCGCGTTGACGACGAGCCGCCCGCCGCCGCGTAATGCCGCGATGGCGCCGTCGAGCACGCCCGCATCGCCCGCCCCGCCGCCGATGAAGATGGCGTCGGGTTGCTCGCGGGCAATGGCGGCAGAGAAAATCTCGGGCGCCCTCCCTTGCACCACCCGCAATCCCGGCACCCCGAACGCGGCCGCGTTGCGGGCGATGCGCGCGGCGCGCTCGGCATCGGCCTCGATCGCGACGGCGCGCAGCGACACATCTGCCAGCATCCATTCGATCGCCACCGAGCCGGCGCCGGCGCCGATGTCCCACAGCGTCTCGCCGCGCCGCGGCGCCAGCGCCGACAGGGTCATGGCCCGGATCTCGCGCTTGGTGATCTGGCCGTCATGCTCGAACAGCGTATCGGGAAGTCCCGCCGCGCGCGCGATGATGCGTGCCCCGGGCGCGGCCGCGACCTCGATCGCCACCATGTT
>DATBBS010000281.1:0-2145 GCA_036270895.1 Xanthobacteraceae bacterium | reverse complement strand
CTCGTCGCCTTTCAGCCAGATCCGTTCGCAGCGCCGGTGCGCGCTGCCGGTGGTCGAGAGCACCAGGAAGAACTCCTCGGTGTTCAGGCCGTCGACCGAGCCGCGGATGGTGAGCTTGGCGCCGGTATCGGAAACGTCACCAATGCGGCACTCACGCTGCCAGGTGCCGTCGATGCCCATGATCCGGGCGTTGTAGCCGTTCCCGAATTGAACGCGCTCGAAACTTCGCCGTTCTGCGCACATCGTTCGCGAGGCCTCACCGAATCCGCCTCCTGAACCTCTAAACGGAAGTCCTGAACAAGCGATTACCGGCCGTCGGGCCCAAACGTTAAAAATGATGAAATGCCGGCTGGGGGCGCCCGCCATCGGGCGCGGCGGCATCCGCCGCCGTCAGTTGCCGCCTCGGGGCGAATTCTTGAGCAGCTCGGCCGGGGGCGGAACATGCATCCTGTACCAGACGTCGAGCCCCGCAAGCTGGGGAAGCGCGAGGGAACGCTGCAGGTAATTCCACACGCGCGGCAGATGGCGCAGATATTGCGGTTTGCCGTCGCGGCGGTCGAGGCGCGCAAAGATGCCGAGGATTTTCGAGGCGCGCTGCGCGGCCAGCGTGGCATAGAGCGTGAGGAAGCCCGCAAGATCGAAATTCGGGTCGTTCGCGCGCCGCGCCCGCGCATAACGGCCGAGCAGCTCGATCTCCATTTCGTCCGTCACGTCGACGCGGGCGTCCTGCAACAGGGAGGCCAGGTCATAGGCGGCCGGACCCATCACGGTATCCTGAAAATCCAGAATGCCGAGCCGGGCGATGCCGTCGCGGTCGGGCAGCCAGAGCAGGTTGGGCGAGTGGAAATCGCGCAGGATCCAGGTTTTCGGGGCCTCGATGATCGGCGCCAACGCGGCGCGCCACAGCGCGAGAAATTTGTCGCGCGCGGCCGCCGTCACGGTCGCGCCGCGGTACGGCATGTACCAGTCGATCAGCAGCTCGACCTCGATCATGAGGGCGTCCAGGTCGTAGGGCGGAATCGTGTGGATGATCTCGGGTGCGACCGGCGGCGTATCGGCGAGCGCCAGCCGGTGCAATGCGACCAGGACATCGACGCCGGTCTGGTAGCATTGCTCGATCGGGGCCGGTGGATCGCCCTCCACCACGCCCTGATCGCCGAGATCCTCGAGAATGAGCAGCCCCTGGTCGAGATCGGAGGCGTAGATTTCCGGCGCCGAAAAGCCATGCCGGCGCAGCCCATTGGCGATCGCCACGAAGGGCTTCACGTCCTCGGCGAGGCGCGCGATCGCGCTGTAGGGCAGCCCATCGCGGACCGGCGGACCATCGGGCCGGCGCGGCGAATTCATCAGGATCATGCGCCGGCCGCCGATCGTGAGCCGCTCATAGGAGCGCGCCGAGGCGTCGCCGGCGAGGCGCTCGCGCTGGGCGTCGCCATGGCCCGACTGGTCGAGAAAGCTGCGTATCGCCGCGATCCGCTCGGCGCGCGCCGCGAAGGCGCCATGTCCGGTGATGCGCACATGGCGGTGCTCGAGCCCGAGCTCGGGCGCCAGGATCAGCGCGATGTCGAGCCGGTCGGCGGGCAGGAAGCCGGCCGCGCGGTCGGGCCATTCGAGCAGGGTGAGCGCGCCGGCCGGAAGGTCCTCGAAGCCGAGCTCGGCCAGTTCGTCGACGCCCGATACCCGATAAAGGTCGGCATGCACCACCGGAAAGCGCGACAGCTCATAGGTCTGCATGATGGTGAAGGTCGGGCTCGGGACCTCGATCGAGGGCTCGCCCGCGAGCCGGCGGATCAGGGCGCGCGCGAAGGTGGTCTTGCCCGCCCCGAGGTCGCCGGACAGGGTGATCAGGTCGCCCGGCTCCACCGCGATGGCGATATCCTGCACCAGCCGGTGCATCGCCTCTTCGTTCGGCAGCACCATGGTGTGACTTGAGCCGCCGGACGTGGTCGGAAACATGGTCGGTTGAACGCCGCCTATTCGGCGGCCGAACGCCGGGCCGCCTGCTCGAGCGGGAACGTACATACCACAGTTGTGCCGCTGCCAACCGTCGAATTGATTTCGATCCGGCCGCCATGCAGCTGCACGAAGGAGCGCACGAGCGAAAGGCCGAGACCGGGGCCGCGGTGGTGCGAACCGAGCGAGTGG
>DATBBS010000280.1:0-2914 GCA_036270895.1 Xanthobacteraceae bacterium | reverse complement strand
CGCCAATTCGGCCTCCCCGTCTCTTCCTGCGCCTGTGCGCGGATCACGGCGGCCAAATGGCTAGCAAGCAAGTTTTTCTGCGGGCGCGCGCCCTCGGGAGGCCGCGTATCGATCCGGACGACGGTTGACCTGATTAGGGCGACTGACCTGGCGCGGTGGAGAATGTTCGAAATCAGCTCCACTCCCTCCGCCGGCGACCTAAGAGAACTCGATTCTCCGGTCCCGTGACGCCCTCAAGAAAGCCAGTCGCGGCGTTGTTTTGGCGCGGACCTCTGCGCCTGGTAAACGGCGCTCCCGGCCGTTTCTTTCTCTCAAGGGCCTTTTTATCTCGACCTATGGACCATTGCGGGTGGGTACAGAGCTTCGGAGGCCCATGTTTCCCAGTCCGGGGCAGGTTGGCGACCTCTTCGGCAGGAGAGTCGCGGGGCGAGGTTATCGTCGCCTTGTTGGACTACGGTCCAATTGATGTCCTCGTCTCAAGCGTATTCGGTTACGGCGCGCTCCTATCAAAACCGACCGAGAGGAGAGGTCCCATGAGTTCGACCCTGCATGACTCAGCTTCCATCCAGCCGGACCCCGAGCACCTGCCGAATGACGGCTTGACGGAGACCATGGGCCAGCTCAGCCGGGACGTGGCAAGCCTGAAGGATACCCTGGCGCTGCTCGCGTCGCAGGCCGGCGGTGGGGCCGCGAAGGCCTTTCGAAATGTCGGCCAGACCGTTGCCTCGCAGGTGGGAAGCACCGCCAGTGGGGTGGCAGACGCCGGGACCGACCTTGCGACTTCCGCCAAGGAGCGGGCCAAGACCTTCGCGTCCGAGCTCGAAGGCATGGCGCGGCAGAATCCGCTGGCCACCATTGCGGGTACCTTGCTGGTCGGCGTGCTGATCGGCTTCATGACGGGGAGACGAGGCTGATGCTCGCCTCGCTGCTGGGTGCGATCCGTGCGGACATCGATCGGCAGGTCGGCTGGGCGGAGGGCCAGGTCCGCCGGCAGGTCCGCCATGCCGGGGTCATCGGTGTGCTCTACGCTCTTGCGGCGCTTGCCGCGCTTGGCGCACTGGTGGTGGGTCTCATCGCGCTCCATTCCTGGCTCGCCCCGAAAGTCGGCGCGCTGGCATCGCTCGGCATGATCGGCGGGGGCTTGCTCCTGCTGGCGGCGGTCCTGATCCTGCTCGCATTGGTCCTGCGGCGTCCCCGCATCGGCAAGCGGCCGGCGCTGCAGATCGCCCAACCCGCGGCCCTGTTCGGCGCGCTCGGGCAGGGAGGTGCGCGCCAGGCGATTGCCGGCGAGCATTCGTTGCGCCTCGCGACCGACGCGCTGCGCCAAGGCACCCGGTCCGAATTGCTCGGTGCGCTCGCGATCGTCGCGGTCGCGGGCTTGATCGCGGGGCGCGGCTTGCGGCGGTCCCGGCCGGTCGGGAAATGATGCGCCCAAGCCGATCGAACGCACTTGTCGCCGGCGCCATTGCGCTTGCGGGTGTCGCAGGCGCGACGCGCTTTGCATCGGCGCAAGTCAACTGCGACACCATGGTCGGACCGGCGCGGAGCGACTGTTACATCGGCACCGCGCGCATCAATCGGGAGAAATCCGCGATTGCGGCGGGCGTCGCGCGGCAGCGGATCGACGGCGCCAACCTGTACAGAGTGACACGCAGTCGCCCCAAGACGATCTCGGCGCCAAAGCGGCCGGCGACTGAACGCTGACCGATCCGGACGAGCCGAACCGGCGAAAACCGAGAAGGAGCCGCAGGTGGTCCCCGCGATGCGCCCCGGAAATCCGCTCGCGAGCCGATCCATCGCCTGGCTCGGCAAGGGCGCGCTTCGCCTCCTGGTGCTGCTCGCCGTCGGCGCGGCGATCGCCGGCATCGCGGCGGCCTTCGGCATCGCCCGCGACTACGGCTATCTGCACGCATCGATCCTGACCGGATCCCTCGGCGGCCAGTATCACGCGCTGGGCACCCGCCTCGCCGACCGCGCGCGGCGCGAGCACGGCCAGCTCACCGTGACATCGACCGCGGGCTCGATCGAGAATGTCAGCCGCTTGTCCAAGGCACAGTCCGGCTGCGCCGAGAAGTTCGCCCTGATCCAGGACGGCACGCCCGTGCCGGCCGACTCCGGGCTCGAGCTGCTGGGGCGGCTTCCCAAGCCCGAGTCCCTCCTGCTGCTCGGACGCCAGGGCCGCGCCTTTCGCACCTTTGCGGACCTGCGCGGCGCATCGATCGGAATCGGCCCGCAAGGCTCCGGCACGGCCTACCTGGCGCAGCAACTGTTCGAAGGTCCCGACTTCAAGGAGCTCGGCGTCCAGCTGTCGCACCATGAGCTCACGGAGCAGGCCGCGCTGGTGGCGCAGGACAAGCTCGACCTCGCCGCCATCGTGATCGATGAAGACGCCGAGTTCATCCGCACCACCATCAGCCGCCATGGCCTCGACATCGTGGCGCCGCAGGACCTCGACGGGCTCATTGCGCGCTATCCATGGCTCAGCGTCGGTGTCATCCCGGCCGGACGCTACGACCTGGTGCGTCCGATTCCGCCGACCGACAAGCAGATCGCCCGCCTCGGGACCCTGGTGGTCGCCAATGCGTGCGCCAAACGGGCCGACCGTATCGCCCTGCTCATGCTGCTCGCGGCCGAGCTCCCGGGATTCGTGCGCGGCAATCCGCCGGGCGCCACGAGCTCCGCCACCGTGCTGCCGCTCGCATCCGAGGCGCATCAGTTCTTCCGCACCGGGGAGCCGGAGCTCGCCGATCGATATTTTCCGTGGCTGGTGAACCTGATGTCGCCGGCCTATTGGGTCTACCTGGTGATGGCCGTGACGGTGCTTTTCAACGCGATGAACGGCTACAGCCGGTTTCGCCTGTGGCGGCTCGACGCGGCGCGCGAGAAGCTCGAGGCGGAGCTCAAGGCGCTCGTC
>DATBBS010000279.1:0-2986 GCA_036270895.1 Xanthobacteraceae bacterium | reverse complement strand
GTCATTCTCATCGCGGCTATTGCGCTGCTTGGGAACCGGCACGATCGTGGCATCAACCATCTGGCCGCCACGCGCAATGTAGCCCTTGGCCTCCAAATGCTGGCCAAAGCGCTCAAACAGCTTTTCAACCAGACCGGCCTTCGCAAGCGTCTCTCGGAACAGCCACAACGTCGTGCCGTCCGGAATGCCGTCCTCGATGCCGAGTCCCAGAAACCGCGTGAACGACAGCCGATCGCGCACTTGATACTCGATTTGTTCGTCGGACAGATTGTAAAGCGATTGCAGCACCAGCATTCGAAACATCACCATGGCGTCGATCGGCTTGCGGCCGGCCGGGCTCTTCTTCTCGCTCGCCGGCCTCAACACCGCAGCCTCGATCTCCGCACGGAAGCTCTCGAACGGCACCACGCGGGCGATCATTTCTAGCGGATCTCCCTTCGCGGTAATCGCCGCAAGCCGCCTGTCCGCATCAAAAAATCCGAATTGACCCATGGTGCCCGCTCGCGAATCATGTTGCCAAGAACTCAGACTCGCACAAATGCGCGGAGGTCGCTATTTTTCGAGGTTCCCTTGAGGCGACCGCGTGGGCACGGCGCGCGAAGAGCGCGCCTTTTGCCCACCCTACCGATTCGGTCCGTCTCTTCGAAACGTCGTTTTCGTCAGCGCTGCCGGATCGTGCCGAGACCACCGAGGCGGCCGACCAGCGCGTTGGCGCCGATCGCCACCACGAACAGGACGATCAGCATCGCGTACATGCGCGGCATGTCGAACAGGCTGTAGGCCTGGATGATCAGGAAGCCGATGCCGCGGTTGGAGAGCTTGGTCTCGGCGAGCAGCGTGCCGATGATGGCGACGCCGAGCCCGAGCCGCACGCCGTTGATCATGGGATGGCGCATCGCCGGCAGGTAGATCTTGGTGGCCATCTGCCAGGCATTGGCACGAAAACTCCGGCCGACCCGGATCAGCACCTTGTCGATCTGGCGCATCCCCGCCGCGGTGGAGAGCGCGATCGGGAAGAAGCAGGAGATCGCGCCCATCGCGACCTTGGAGCCGGGACCGACGCCGAACCACATGATCATCACCGGAAAGAAGATGATCTTCGGCGTCGGCCCGAGATAATAGAGGTAGGGCTCGTAGGCCTTCGACAACAGGCGGCTGCCGCCGAGCAGGAGGCCGACCACGACGCCGGACAAGCCGCCGATCAGGAGCGCGGTGCCGACCTCGCTCGCCGTCACCCCCAGGTTCCAGTAGAAGTCGGAGGTCGAGAGCAGCTTCACGAGCGCGCCGCCGATCGCAAGCAGCGATGGCACGACATCGCGGTAGAGCAGGCCGGATCGCGCGATCAGCTCCCAGAACACCAGCACGCCGGCGATGATCCCGATCCGGACCAGCGTCACCGGATCGATCCATTGTGCCGGCGCCGCCGGCAGGCTCAGTCGACCGGCCTCAGCCATCGCTCGACCCATTCGGTGAGGACGAAAAAGCAAACGCTGACCAGGATGACGAAGCAGATCGCGGCATAGGTGCCGGGCAGATCGTAGCGCTCCGCGAGGTCGTTGATGAGTTGGCCGAGGCCGCCGAAATTGATCAGGAACTCGACGCCGACCACGTTGATCAGGGTGAAGATGAGGCCAAGCCGGACGCCGACGAAGATGGTCGGCAGCGCCGCCGGGAATAAGATTTTCACGAACAGCTGCGGCCCGGTCAGCTTGAGACTGCGGCCGACATTGATGAGCACCCGGCGCGTCCCCGACAGGCCTTCGACGGTCTTGAGGATCACCGGCGGCAGGCCGGCGACGAAACCCATCATGATGATGGTCCAGGCGCTGCGGCCGAAGATGACGAGGAACAGCGGATACATCAGCACGGTCGGCGCCGACGCCATCGCGGCGACCCAGGTTTCGGTCGCCCGGCGCAACAGGTTCACCCGATAGAGCAGGATTCCAAGCGATACCCCGACCACGGTGATCATCACGCCGGCGGTGAGGGCTTCGAGGAAGGTCAGCCGGAACCGTTCGCCGATGTCTTCCTCGGTGATGACGCGCTCGAAGGCGAGCGCGACCTGCGACGGCAACGGCACGATGAAGCGGTTGATGACGCCGATGCGGATCAGCACCTCGACGGCGAGGATCGCGATGACCAGGGTGCCGAAGCCGAGCGCGAGCGGCACCCCCCGCGAGCGCGCGATGGCCGCGGCGGTCACGACCCGTGCTCCCCGCTCTGGCGCGCGCGGTCCTCGTCGTCGCGCATGCCGCGGCTCGCCTCTTCGCGCAAATCGCTCCAGATCTGTGCGACATAGCGGCCGAAGGCTTCGCTCGACACGATCTCGGAAGAGCGCGGCCGCGGCAGGTCGATGTCCACGATCCGCTTCACCTTGCCGGGCCGGTAGCTCATCACCAGAATGCGGTCGGCGAGTTGCACTGCCTCGGTGATGTTGTGGGTGATGAGCAGCGTGGTCTGCATGAGGTCCTGCTGGATTTGCAGCACCTTGTCGCCGAGCAGCAGCCGCGTCTGCTCGTCGAGCGAGGCGAACGGCTCGTCCATCAGCAGGATTTTCGGTTCCGAGGCGAGCGTGCGGGCGATCGCGACGCGCTGGCGCATGCCGCCGGAAAGTTCGTTGGGGTAGCGGTTCTCGAAGCCGACGAGCCCGACCAGGGAGATGAACCGCCGCGCCGTTTCTAGCCGCGCGGACTTGCCGATGCCGGCGATTTCCAGGGGGAAGGCGACATTCTCGATGACGGTGCGCCACGGAAAGGTCGATTCCTCCTGAAACACCATGCCGATTGCGGGATGCGGCCCACGCACGGTTTCGCCGGCCACCGTGACTCCGCCGAGGTAGCCGTCGAGCAGGCCGCCGACCACGTTGAACAGCGTGGACTTGCCGCATCCGGATGGACCGATCACCGCGAGGAATTCGCCGGGCCGCACGGCGAGCGAGACATGGTCGAGCGCGACCAGCGGTCCCTCGGGCGTCTCGAACTGTACG
>DATBBS010000278.1:0-17519 GCA_036270895.1 Xanthobacteraceae bacterium | reverse complement strand
GTCGCAGCCCGCCTCGGCCTCGACCAGCGCCTGGCGGACCAGGACCGCGACGGTCTCGTCGTTGACGATCTCGCCGTCGCGCAGCAGGCCGTCATGGCCGTGGCTCGTATAGGGATCGAGCGCGACGTCGCACAGGATGCCGAGATCCGGCACTTCCTTCTTGATCGCCCGGATGGCGCGGCAGACCAGATTGTCGGGGTTGAGCGCCTCGCCGCCGTCCGCGTCGCGGAGCCGTGGGTCCGTATAGGGAAACAGCGCCAGGCACGGGATGGCGAGCTCGCGGGCGCGCACCGCCTCGCGCACCGCCTGGTCGACCGACAGGCGGTCGACCCCGGGCATGGAATCGACCGGCGCGCGGGTATTGTTGCCGTCGACCAGGAACAGCGGCCAGATCAGGTCGTCGGCCGTGAGCACGTTTTCGCGCACCATGCGGCGCGCCCATTCGGCGCGGCGGTTGCGGCGCGGACGGCTGCTCAGGTCGAGCGGGGGCGCCGGATTGGCGGCCGGCTCGGCTTCGACCGGCACGAAGCCGATCGGACGGCCGTATTTGATGGCCATGGGCATTCTCCGGAATCGAGGCTCTTTCTAGCCCTTCCGGGGACGGCGTGCCAATGGGGCCGGAGCGGGCGGATTGACTCAAATCTCAAGGCGGCCGCGTCGGCCCAACAACGGCCTTTCGGCCGCGCCACCCACGGGCGCGTCGTGGCGCAGGGCAGGGCTGCGCCCTGCATTTCGCTCCGGCGCCGCGCGCGCTACGCTCTGTCGGTCAGCCACGGGATTCTCTCGCATGGATTTCAGCCTCACCGAGGAGCAGCAGGCCTTTCAGGCGACCGCGCGCGACTTCGCGCGCGCCGAGATGATGCCGCACGCGCGCGCCTGGGACGAGGACGAGATCTTTCCCGTCGATGCGCTGCGCAAGGCGGCGGCGCTCGGCTTCGGCGGCATCTATGTCAAGGAGGACGTCGGCGGCTCGGCGCTCACGCGGCTCGACGCGACGCTCATCTTCGAGGAGCTGGCGCAGGGCTGCGTCTCGACCGCCGCCTATATCTCGATCCACAACATGGCGGCCTGGATGATCGACCGCTACGGCAGCGACGCGCAGCGCCGCCGCTTCCTGCCGAAGCTCTGCACCATGGCGCATTTCGCGAGCTACTGCCTGACCGAGCCGGATTCGGGCTCGGACGCGGCGAGTCTCGCGACCCGGGCGGTGCGCGACGGCGACACGTATGTGCTCGACGGCGCCAAGGCCTTCATCTCGGGCGGCGGCGTCTCCGACCTCTATGTGGTGATGGCGCGGACCGGCACAGGCGAGCAGAGCGACGCCGGTCCCCGAACGGTCATAGGCGAGCGAAGCGACGCCGTTCTTCGAACGGCCATGCGCGGCCCCAAGGGCATCTCCTGCATCCTGGTCGAGAAGGGAACGCCCGGCCTCTCGTTCGGGCCGCGCGAAAAAAAGCTCGGCTGGCATTCGCAGCCGACCGCCATGGTGAGTTTCGAGAATTGCCGGGTGCCGGTGGCGAACCGCATCGGTCCGGAAGGCGAGGGGTTCCGCATCGCCATGGCGGGGCTCGACGGCGGCCGGCTCAATATCGCGGCCTGCTCGATCGGCGGCGCGCAGTTCTGCCTCGACCGCACGCTCGCCTATATGCGCGAGCGCAAGCAATTCGGCTCGCGCCTGGCGGATTTCCAGGCGCTCGCCTTCCGGGTCGCGGATTACGCCACCGAATTGGAAGCGGCGCGCCTGATGGTATGGCGGGCCGCGAGCGCGGTCACAAACCAGGAGGGCGGCGCGACCCGGCTCGCCGCCATGGCCAAGCGCCATGCCACCGACGCCGGCTTCGAGGTCGTCAACGGGTGCCTGCAGCTTCATGGCGGCTACGGATATCTGCGCGATCATCCGATTGAGCGGGTGTTGCGCGACGTGCGCGTGCACCAGATTCTCGAGGGCACCAACGAGGTGATGCGGCTGATCGTGAGCCGCGACCTGCTGGGGAATTGAGCCTGCGGCCGTTTTTGAACGTGAATTGATCCATTCGCGCGTCATGCCGGGACAAGCCCGGCCATGACGAAATCGCTAATTCATCTACGATCGGACATGCTGTAGCATGCGCCTATCGGGGATCCCGCAGCCTCCCCGTCAGATGCTTCGTCATCCAAGCGCTGCTCGCTCACATGTGGGGCGGGCAATGGATGACACGCTTTTCAATCTCGCGCTTTTTCTGATCGCGACCTTCGGCGCCGCGCTGGTGGCGGGGCTCGCCGGATTCGCCTTCGGGATCGTGGCGGCCGCGATCTGGCTGCATGTCATCACGCCGGTCGAGACCGCGAGCCTGATCGTGGGGTTCGGCCTGATCGTGCAGGGCGTCGCGGTCTGGAAGCTGCGCAACGCGCTCGATTGGCGCAAGCTGTGGCCCTTCGTGGTGGGCAGCGCGCTCGGTGTCCCGCTCGGCGTGGCGATCCTCGATTGGACCAACCCGGCGCATGTTCGGGCCGGCATCGGCGCCTTCCTGGTGCTGTATGCGCTTTACGCGCTGGCGCGCCCGAAAGTGCAGCCGCTCGCCGGCGGACCGCTGCGCGACGCCGGCGTCGGATTTCTCAACGGGGTTCTGGGCGGCGTGACCGGCTTCGCCGGCATCGTGGTGACGATCTGGGCCGGGTTGCGGGGTTGGCCGAAAGAAGTGCAGCGCGCGGTGTTCCAGCCGGTCGGGGTCGCGACTTTCATCATCTGCGCGGCGTGGCTCGGCGGAACCGGCGCCGTCTCGGCCCATACGGTCGAACTATTCCTCCTGGGCTTGCCGTTCCTGCTGGCGGGAACCTGGCTCGGGCTCCAGCTCTTCGGGCGTCTCGACGAGGAGGGATTTCGCAAACTCGTGCTGGGTTTGCTGCTGGTCTCGGGCCTGGCGCTGGTGTGGTCGCTGCGCTGAGACGTTTGGCGCATCAAGCCGCCATTGCGTTCGGCGGCGATTTCAGCGATGGCTGCGCTCCTCATCCTCGTGCCCGGCAAGCGATGACCTCAGAGCCTGAAATCCTGTTCGATCGCCGCGGCGCCGCCGGCATCGTCATTCTCAACCGGCCGCAGGCCCTCAACGCCGTCACCCACGACATGGTGCGGGCCTTGCGGGCGCGGCTCGACGACTGGCGGGACGATCGCGCGGTCACCCGTGTCGTCGTCATCGCGAATGGCGGGCGCGCGTTCTCGGCCGGCGGCGATCTGCGGCGGCTTTACGATCTCGGCCGCGCCGGCCGCTACGAGGAGGCGCTCGATTTCTGGCGCGACGAATACGCCCTGAACGCGACCATCAAGCGCTACCCGAAACCCTATATCGCCTTGATCGACGGCATCGTCATGGGGGGCGGCGTCGGCATTTCCATCCACGGCTCGCACCGGGTGGCGGGCGATAAATTCCAGTTCGCCATGCCGGAGGTCGGCATCGGCTTCTTTCCTGATGTCGGCGCCACCTGGTTCCTGCCGCGCCTGCCGGGCGAGATCGGCACCTTCTGCGCGCTCACCGCCGAGCGGCTGACGGCGGCGGATGCGGTCGCGGCCGGCGTCGCCACCCATCGTATCGACTCGGGCCGCTTCGATGATCTGCTCGCCGGGCTGTGCGGGACGGTCTCGGTCGACGCCTTGCTGGCGGCCTTTGCGGCGCCTGGCGGCGCGGCGCGTGAGGCGGGTGCTGGCGGCGCGGACCCGAGCGGGGCCGGGCCGGTCACGAAAATGCGCGGCGCGATCGATCGCCACTTCGCAGGCGACACGGTCGAGGATATTTTGGCGGCGCTCGAAACCGGCGGCGCGGCCGCGCAGGCGGCGACGATCCGCAGCAAGGCGCCGCTGAGCCTGAAGCTCGCGCTCGCACAACTGCGGCGCGGGCGCCAGTGGGATTTCGACGCGTGCATGCGGGCCGAGTTCCGCATCGTGTCGCGGATCGTCCGGGACAAGGATTTCTACGAGGGAGTGCGGGCCGTGATCGTCGACAAGGACAACGCGCCGCGCTGGCGCCCGGCCACGCTGTCGGAGGTGGCGACCGCCGAGGTGGAGCGCCACTTCGCACCGCTCGAGCGCGAGCTCGCGCTGCCATGAGCGATCCGCTCGCCGGCGACCCGATCAAGGAGCTCGCGCCCGTCCGGGCCGAAGAGGACAAGAATTCGGTCGGCGTGTGGACCGAACGGCTGGTGTTGTTCCTGCGGCTCATGGCCGGCGTGTCGATGCTCAAGGGGCTCTACCACTGGGCCGCGGTGTGCGGCTTCATCGGCGGAAGCGACGACGGCTTCCTGGCGCATGGGACTCAATGGCAGACCGCGACGGTGTTCTTCGCCGTGATCGACCTGGTGGCCGCCGTCGGGCTCTGGCTGGCGGCGCCCTGGGGCGCGGTGGTCTGGCTCACGGCGGCGGTGTCGATGGTGGTGGTCAACGTGTTCTTCCAGCAGGTCTACGGTCAGCAGACCATCGTCGTAATGCTGGAGGCCACGGCGATCGGGGTCTATCTTGTGCTCGCCATCCAGGCGGCGCGGGAGCAACCGCAATAAGGCGCCGTCCGGAGGCAAGGCGACAGGTTGATCGCGCCCAACGGCGGACGCAAAATCAACCGAACAGGCGGCCGGGGAAACAGAATGGCGCAGATCGGCTTCGTCGGGCTCGGCAATATGGGATTGCCGATGGCGCAGAACCTTCTCAAGGCCGGGCATGCGATCGCCGGATTCGACGTCGTCGCGGCCTCGGTCGGCAATCTCGACGCCGCGGGCGGCGCCGGGGCGCCGTCGGTCGCGCAGGCCTGCGCGGGCGCCGAGATGGTCATCACCATGCTGCCGGCGATCGCGCAAGTGCGCGAGGTCTATCTCGGTCCGCAAGGCGTGATCGCAAGCGCCGCGCCGGGCACGCTGCTGGTCGATTCCTCGACCATCGACGTCGCCACCGCCCGCGCGGTCGCGGCGGCCGCGGAGGCGAGGGGCCTCGCCATGATCGACGCTCCGGTGTCGGGCGGCATCGCCGGCGCGCATGCGGCGACCCTCACCTTCATGGTGGGGGGCAGCGAGGCGGCATTCGCCCGCGCAAAGCCGATCCTGGCGCAGATGGGCAAGACCATCGTGCATGCCGGCCCCGCCGGCAACGGACAGGCGGCGAAGATCTGCAACAACATGATTCTGGGCGTATCGATGATCGCGGTGGCAGAAGCTTTCGTACTGGCCGAGAAGCTCGGCCTCGACGCCCAGACGCTGTTCGACATCTCGTCGAAATCGTCGGGCCAGTGCTGGTCGATGACGAGCTATTGCCCGGTGCCGGGCCCGGTCCCGGCCTCGCCCGCCAACCGCGACTACCAGGCGGGCTTCACGGCCGCGATGATGCTCAAGGATCTGAAGCTCGCCCAGGACGCCGCGGCGGCCGCCGGCGCCGCGACTCCGATGGGTGCGCAGGCGGCGGCCCTTTACGAGAGCTACTGTGGTAGGGGTGAGGCAGGTAAGGATTTCTCAGGCATCATCCGGATGCTGCGCGGCGCGCCCAAGGGGATGTGAACCAATTTGGGCTAGGTTCCGCCGGGCGAGCGCCGATTTCCGGACGTTTCTCGCCGGAACGCGAACGAAGGGTGGTCGAAGCATCACCAAAGTGTAAAGCCGAATACTCCAAATCTACCTTCAATCGATTATTTACCAGCGCAGATAAACCCATTCTTTATTCTGTTATTTAAGCCGATCTTAGACGGGGCCGTTGTAATTTCACGCCTGTGGGACGGGGAAACAGGGCCTCGTCGGATCAATAACAAAACGATCAAAGGGCGTCATCATGAAGACTTTAGCCAAAGCGGCAGAGCCCGCCGAGTCCGCCGATCGCGCCGAGCGTATCGGTCAGGTTCGCCCGCTCTATCTTGAAGCCTTGACGTTGGTCGAGCGGCTGCATCGTCGGCTTCTCGACGTCATCAAGGACGAGTTCGATCGCCGGGGCCGTTCTGACATCAATTCGGTCCAGGCGCTCCTGCTCTACAATATCGGCGACAAGGAGTTGACGGCCGGGGAGCTGCGCACGCGCGGCTACTATCTCGGGTCGAACGTCTCCTACAATCTCAAGAAGCTGGTCGAGATGGGTTTTCTCGACCATCAGCGCTCGCGTGTCGATCGCCGCTCGGTCCGCATCAAGCTGACCGAAAAGGGCATCGAGGTGCGCGACGCCGTCGAGCAGCTCTACCAGAAGCACGTGCGCACGGTGGAGCAGGTCGGTGGCATCAGCAACGACGAGTTCGCGGCCCTCAACAAGGCGCTGCATCGGCTCGAGCGTTTCTGGACCGATCAGATCCTCTATCGTCTGTGACCTTCGGGTCGCGGCACTGAAGTAAAGCCCCGGTCGCAAGACCGGGGCTTTTTTTCTGGTGAAGGTGCGGGACGCGCCGGTGGCCGGTGACCGCAAGCCCAATTCCACGCCCACGCCCGAGCCCACGCCATTGTCCGGTTCCACGATGACGCCTAGGCTCGCGCCGCCAGCCGACGCAAGCCGGCCCGAAGGAAACGAATGAGCGAGGAATCGCGCGAGGTCTATTTCGAGTTCACCCAGATCGGGTCGTCGGTGAAGGTGACCGCGATCGACGCCGCAAGCGGCGTCGAGGTGACCGCCATCGGCCCCGCGACGGCGGCTCCGGCGCATTTGCAGCAGCTCGCGCTCGCCAAGCTCAAGGCGAGACTGGCGCGCGAGAGCGAGTAGCAGCGACCATTCGCTCCTCGCCATTCGCCCTGAAACCGCAATATCTTGCGGCACCCGTTGACCGCCAGCGCCAGAACTTGCTATCGCGGCGATACCGTCCGGAGACGCCGAATGGCCGCAAACCTCAAGCCGGCGCATGCTTCCGCCGTGCAAGACCTGTTCACCGCGCCACTGGCCGCGACCGATCCCGAGATCGCCGAGGCGATCCGGCTCGAGCTCGGCCGGCAACGCGACGAGATCGAGTTGATCGCGTCGGAAAATATCGTGAGCCGCGCGGTCCTCGAAGCCCAGGGCTCCGTCCTCACCAACAAGTATGCCGAAGGCCTGCCGGGCAAGCGCTATTATGGCGGCTGCCAGTTCGTCGACATCGCCGAAACCTTGGCGATCCAGCGCGTTACGAGGCTTTTCGGATGTAAATTCGCGAATGTTCAGCCGCATTCCGGGGCTTCCGCCAACGCGGCCGTGTTCATGGCCCTGATGGCGCCGGGCGACACTTTCATGGGCCTCAATCTCGCGGCCGGCGGCCATCTGACCCACGGCTCGCCCGTCAACATGTCGGGCAAATGGTTCAAGGTCGTGCCCTATGGGGTGACGCGCGAGACCCAGACGATCGATCTGGCCGAGGTGCGCGCACTCGCGCTCGCACACCGGCCGCGGGTGATCATCTGCGGCGGCTCGGCCTATCCGCGCACGATCGATTTCAAGGGATTCCGCGCCATCGCGGACGAGGTCGGCGCGTTTCTGATGGTCGATATGGCCCACTTCGCCGGCCTGGTCGCGGGCGGGACACATCCGAGCCCCTTCCCGCACGCCCATGTGGTGACGACCACCACCCACAAGACGTTGCGCGGGCCGCGCGGCGGCGTGATCCTGACCAATGACGACGAGCTCGCCAAGAAGATCAACTCGGCGGTTTTTCCGGGACTTCAGGGTGGGCCGCTGATGCATGTGATCGCCGCGAAGGCGGTCGCCTTCGGCGAGGCGCTGCAGCCGTCCTTCAAGCTTTACGCCAAGGCGGTCGTCGACAACGCCAAGGTGCTGGCCGAAACGCTGAAGCAAAAGGGCTTCGATATCGTGTCGGGCGGGACCGACACCCACCTGATGCTGGTCGATCTGCGGCCCAAGCGCCTCACCGGCAAGGTCGCCGAGCTGGCGCTCGGGCGCGCCCACATCACCTGCAACAAGAACGGCATTCCCTATGACCCGGAGAAGCCGACCGTGACATCGGGCGTCCGTCTCGGCACGCCCGCCGGCACCACGCGCGGATTCGGCGGCGCGGAATTCCGCCAGGTCGGCGAGATGATTGCCGAGCTGCTCGACGTGCTGTCGCATAAAGGGGTCGAGGCGGACGACGCGACGGAAGCGGCCGTGCGCGACAAGGCAAAAAGGCTGGTCGGGCGTTTCCCGATCTACGACGCGTGACGCCTATGTTAGGCCGTAGCATCGGGGCTCGGGCTTGTCCGAATCCCGCGTAGCGTAAACCCTCGGGGGGAGCCGGGCATGCGCTGTCCGAGCTGCAACAGTCTCGATACCCAGGTGAAAGACTCGCGTCCGACGGAGGATTCGGCCGCCATCCGCCGGCGCCGTCTGTGCCTGGCTTGCGGCTTCCGCTTCACCACCTTCGAGCGCGTGCAGTTGCGCGAGCTCGTGGTGATCAAGCGCAACGGCCGGCGCGTTCCCTTCGACCGCGACAAGCTCGCGCGCTCGGTCGAGATCGCGCTGCGCAAGCGCAATGTCGACCCCGATCGGGTTGAGCAGACCATCTCCAAGGTCGTGCGCGACCTGGAGAGCCTGGGGGAGAACGAAGTCACAACCGAGACCATCGGCGAGACCGTGATGGCGCATTTGCGCGAGCTCGACGACGTGGCTTACGTGCGCTTCGCCTCGGTCTACCGCAATTTCCGCGAAGCCAAGGATTTCGAGGCGGCGCTCGCCGAGCTGTCGGGCGAGGAGGAGGGCGCCCAGGTCGGCGCAAAGTCGCCCGAGCCCGCATCGCCGCAAAAGTGACCGGCGAGACCGCAGATTGGCCCTTCATGGGGCTCGCGCTCGCGCTCGGCCGGCGCGGACTCGGCAATACCTGGCCCAATCCTGCGGTCGGCGCCGTGCTGGTGCGCCCGGAGGGCGGACAGCCGGTGATCGTCGGCCGCGGCTGGACGCAACCCGGTGGGCGGCCGCATGCCGAGATCGAGGCGCTCCGGCGGGCCGGCGCAGCGGCGCGTGGCGCGACGCTCTACGTCACGCTCGAGCCGTGCTCGCATCACGGCAAAACCCCGCCCTGTGCCGATGCCATCGTGGCGGCCGGCGTTGCGCGCGTCGTCTCGGCGCTCGAGGACCCCAATCCGGAGGTCGCCGGACAGGGTCATGCCCGCTTGCGCGCTGCCGGAATCGCGGTCGATGTCGGTCTCGGCGCCGAGGCGGCGCGCCGGGATCACGCCGGCCATCTCCGCCGCATGAGCGACGGGCGACCCCACGTCACCCTCAAGCTCGCGGTCTCGTCCGACCACAAGGCCGGTCTGGCCGGTCGCCGGCCGGCCGCGATCACAGGCGAGGCGGCGCGCGCGCGCGTGCACCGGCTGCGGGCGATGAATGACGCGGTCCTGGTCGGCATCGGCACGGTGCTCGCCGACGATCCGCAGCTCACCTGCCGGCTGCCCGGCATGGAAGCGCTCTCGCCCGTCCGGGTGGTGCTCGATGGGCGGCTTCGGCTGCCGGCGGCCAGCGCGTTGGTGAAAAGCGCGCGCGTCACGCCGGTCTGGGCCGTGGCCGCGCCGGACGCGCCGGCGGAGCGCATCCTGCGCGAGCTCGGCGTCGAGGTGCTGCGCGCGCCGGCGCAATCCGGCAGGCTCGATCTCGCGGCGGTGCTGCGGATGCTGGCCGAGCGCGGCATCACGCGCCTGATGGTCGAGGGCGGACCGACGGTCGCGGCCGGCTTCGTGGCTGCCGACCTGGTCGACGAGGCGGCGCTGTTCCGTTCGGCCAAGGCTATCGGGCCCGACGGAATCGACGCGCTCGAAGGCATGCGGATCGAAACCATGACGGCGCGATTGAAGGAGCTGGACCGCGAGCCGGTCGGCGAGGACAGCGTCGAATTCTTCGCGCGGGCGTGATAAAGGCTCCAGCATGTTCACGGGCATCGTCACCGACATCGGCGAAGTGCTGAGCGTCAAGCCGCGGGCCGATGACCTGCATCGCCTGAAGATCGCCTGTCGCTACGCACGCGCGGGAATTGCCGACGGCGCGTCGATCGCCTGCTCGGGCGTCTGTCTCACGGTGGTGGGCACCGGCGAGGAGGATGGGCGCACCTGGTTCGCCGCGGATGCGGGCGCGGAGACGCTACGCCTGACCACCGCGGGAACCTGGCGGCACGGCGCGCTTCTCAATCTCGAGCGCGCCCTGAAGATCGGCGATGAGCTCGGCGGCCATCTGGTCTCCGGCCATGTCGACGGGATCGCCGAGCTGATCGGTCGCGAGGACCTGACCGATATGGCGCGTCTCGCGTTCCGCTCGCCGGTCGCGCTGTCGCGCTTCATCGCCCAAAAGGGCTCGGTGACGCTCGATGGCGTCTCGCTCACCGTCAACGAGGTCGAGGGCGACACTTTCACGGTGCTCATCATCCCGCACACCCTGGCGGTGACGACGCTGGGCGCGTTGCGTGTCGGTGATCCGGTCAATCTCGAAATCGACCAGATGGCGCGCTACGCGGCGCGGCTGATGGAGAAGCCTTGAGCTTGACGCCGCGTTCCTGCGGCGGTCAGCCGCCATGACGGGAAGTGCCTTGCTCTCGTGATGCCCGGCTTGCTACTCACCACGCCAGGAGAGACATGATGGCGGGACCCCGCAAGGCGGCGAGCGACGACGAGGGAGCGCTGAAAGGCGCGCGCATCCTGGTTGTCGAGGCGCGCTATTACGACGGCATCGCCGACGCGCTGCTCGCCGGCGCGAAGCGCGCGCTCGATGCGGCACAGGTCGATTACGACATCGTCACGGTGCCGGGCGCGCTCGAGATCCCGCCGGGGATCGTCATCGCGCTCGACGCGGCCATCAAGCGCAAGTCGCCCTATCACGGCGTGGTCGCGCTCGGCTGCGTAATCCGCGGCGAGACCAGCCATTACGACATCGTGGCGGGCGAATCGGCGCGCGCCTTGATGGAGCTCGGGGTCCATCGCGCGATTCCGGTCGGCAACGGTATCCTCACGGTCGACAAGGAAGAGCAGGCCTGGGCGCGCGCGCGCCCGGAGGGGCAAGACAAGGGCGCCGGCGCGGCGCGCGCCGCGCTTGCGCTGGTGCAGCTGCGGCGATCGCTCGCGAAGCCGCGGGCGCGATCGTGAAGGCGCCCAACCCCAAGGCCAACCGGCGCGGCGCCGCGCGGCTCGCCGCCGTGCAGGCGCTCTATCAGATGGAGATCGCCGGCAAGGGGCTCAACGACATCCTGGCCGAATTCGAAAGCCATTGGCTCGGCCGCGAGGTCGAGGGCGAGCAATACCTGCCGGCCGAGGCCGCGTTCTTCCGCGACATCGTCGGCGGTTTCGTGGCCGAGCAGCGCCGGCTCGATCCGCTCATCGACCAGGCGCTCGCCGCCGGCTGGCCGCTCAAGCGCATCGAGGCGATCGTGCGCGCGGTGCTGCGGGCCGGTTCCTACGAGCTCGACAAGCGCTCGGATATTCCGGCCCGCGTCGTGGTGTCGGAATATGTCGGGGTCGCCAACGCGTTTGTCGATCGCGATGAGACCGGCATGGTCAACGCCGTGCTGGATGCGCTCGCGCGCAAATTCCGCGCCGGGGAGTTCGAGCCGGCGACCAACTGACTTTGACGGGCGGATGCGCGTATGCTGCGCCGGCATTGTCGAGAGAGCACGCGATGGCGTCGCGCAAGCCCCCGCAGGATTCCGCCGAAGACCGCCTGATCGCGCGGCATTTTCGCCCGCTCGCGACCCATCCGGGCGCTCTCGGCCTCGCCGATGATGCGGCCGTGCTGGCCGTCCCGCCGGCGCATGAGCTCGTGCTCACGACCGACGCGGTGATTGCCGGCGTGCATTTCCTTTCCGACGATCCGGCGGACGCGGTGGCCAGGAAGGCCTTGCGGGTCAACCTCTCCGATCTCGCCGGCAAAGGCGCCAAGCCGCTCGGCTTCCTGCTCTCGCTGGCGCTCAGCAAGGACGTCGGCGACGGCTGGCTCAGGAAATTCACGGCCGGGCTGCGGGCGGACGCCAAAAAGTTCGGCTGCCCGCTGCTCGGTGGCGATACCGATCGCACGCCGGGCCTGCTGTCGGTGACCGTCTGCGCCTTCGGTACCGTTCCGCGCGGCGCCATGGTGCTGCGCGGTGGCGCCAAGCCCGGCGACCGCGTGATGGTGACCGGCACGATCGGCGACGCGGCGCTCGGCCTGATGTTGCGACGGGATGCCGGCGCAGCCCGACGCTGGGGCCTCGACAGCCGCATGCGCGATCACCTGCTGCGCCGCTTTGCGCGTCCCGAGCCGCGCAACGCCATCGCCGATGCGCTGCGCCGCCACGCGCATGGCGGCATGGACGTGTCGGACGGGCTCGCGGGCGACCTCGCCAAGATGTGCCGGGCGGCGCGCCTCGATGCGGCGGTCGAGGTGGCGCGTGTGCCGCTCTCGCGCGCGGCGCGCGCCGCCCTCGCGGCGGAGCCTGGGCTGATCGAAACGATCCTCACCGGCGGCGACGATTACGAGGTGCTCGCCGCGGTGCCGGGCCGCAACGTGGACCGCCTGCGCGAGGCTGCCAAACAGGCGGGCGTCGCCATCACCGAAATCGGCCGCATGTCGGCCGGGACCGGGCGGGCCCGCTTCGCGGACCGGGACGGCCGGGCGCTCAAATTTGTCCGGCCGTCGTTCAGCCATTTCTGATAAAAGCAGCGCCGCAGGGGAAACCACGATGGATGACGTCACCAAGGCGGGCGAGCTCGCCGCGCGCGCGCCGGCCAAGATCGGGTCGATGCCGGGGACGAGGACCGGCCTGGAACGCAAGGCCGGGCTGTTTCGCCGTTTTCCCACCATCGCGCATCTGCGCCGGCACGCGCCGCGCCACGCCCCGCGCTTCGCCTTCGAATACATGGACGGCGGCGCTGGCGAGGACACCTGCATCAAGCGCAACTGGGCGGCGCTCGACGCCGTCGAGCTGGTGCCGCGCTACGGCATCACCACCGAGCTGCCCCCGGTCGACATCGACTTGTTCGGCCGGCGCTATGCGGCGCCGATCGGCGTCGCGCCGATGGGCGGGCCGTCGATCGTGTGGCCGGGCGCCGACCAATATCTCGCCGCCGCCGCCCAGAAGGCGCGCGTGCCCTATGTGCTCGGAACCGTTGGCGGCGCCACCATCGAGATGGCCGCGAAAATTGCGCCCGACGTGCTCTGGTTCCAGCTCTATCGCCTGGCGCGCAACGAACATGCGGTCGGCTTCGATCTGGTGCGGCGGGCGGATGCGGCCGGCGCCCATGTGCTGATGCTCACCATCGACGTGCCGGTGCGCACGACCCGCGCCCGCGAGGTCGCGGCCGGCGTCACCACGCCATTCCGTCCCGATCTTCCGATGCTGTGGGGCATCGCGTCGTCGCCCGGCTGGCTGTGGTCGATGCTGCGCAACGGCATCCCGCGCTTCGCCAACCTGCGCGCCTATGTGGGGCCCGATGCCGGCCTCGCCGAGGTAGCGGAATTCGCCCGCCGCGAAGTCAAGGGCGCCTTCACCTGGGAGGAGATCGCGCGCTATCGCGACCTGTGGAAACGGCCGCTGGTGCTCAAGGGCGTGATGCATCCCGACGACGCCGAGAAGGCGCTCGCGCTCGGCGTCGACGGCATCATCGTGTCGAACCACGGCGGACGCCAGGTCGAGGCCCTCCCGGCCGCGATCGATGCGCTGCCGGCGATCGTCTCACGGGTCGCCGGCCGCGCCACCGTGATGATGGATTCCGGGATCCGCAGTGGCGCCGACGTGGCGCGCGCTCTCGCGCTCGGCGCGCAGGCGACGTTTGCCGGCAAGGCCTTCCTGTGGGGGCTCGGCGCGCTCGGCCGCCGCGGGCCGTCCCACGTCATCGATCTCCTGACCGAAGAGACCCAGGCCGCGCTCGGGCAGATCGGGGCCCGCAGCCCGGCCGAGGCGCGCAACATCGTGGTCCGCCACACCGGCGCCTTGCGGTTCTGACCGTCCGCGCCCGCCTCGCATCTGCGTTGCGCCGTGCGCAGTGGCAACATTCTGCCGCGGCCGCTAGAACGACTGTGGCGTTCTACAGGATTCCCGTTTCAAGGAAGGGTCATGTCGGCCATCGCCGAGACCGCCATCGACGGCGGCGACCATCTCGCCAAGCGCAACGCGCTGGTGCTCGCGCTGGCGCAGGCGCTCGCGGGCGGCAATTCGGTGGTCATCGTCGGCACCGCCGGCATCGTGGGCGGAATGCTGGCCGACAAGGCCTTCGCCACCGTGCCGGTGAGCACATATGTGCTCGGCATGTGGATCGGCACCTTGCCGGTCGGCGTCATTTCCAAGAAATTCGGCCGCCTCGCGGCCTTCGAGCTCGGCGCCCTGTGCGGCGCGATCGCGGGCCTGCTGTGCTGCCTGGCGGTGCTGCAGGCGTCCTTTGCATTGCTCTGCGCCGGCACGCTGTTCGGCGGCTTCTATGCATCGGTGCACCAGTCCTACCGCTTCGCGGCAGCCGACACGGCAAGCGACGCCTTCAAGGCCAAGGCGATCTCCTGGGTGATGGCGGGCGGAGTGTTCTCCGCCTTCGTGGGACCGCAGCTCGTGATCGTCACCAAGGATCTGTGGCCGCCCCATCTGTTCGCCGCGAGCTATCTGGCCCAGGCCGGAGTCGCGATCCTGTCCGGGCTGGTGCTGCTGCTGGTGCGCATTCCGCGCCTCATCGAAACCGACCGGCGCATGCCGGCCGGCCGGCCACTGAGCGAGATCTTTCGCCAGCCGCGCCTGATCGTCGCCGTGGTGTGCGGAGTCGCCAGCTATTCGATGATGAATCTGGTGATGACCTCGGCGCCGGTCGCCATGCTCGACTGCAACCATTCGGTCACCGACGCGACGCTCGGCCTGCAATGGCATGTGATGGCCATGTTCGCGCCGAGCTTTTTCACCGGGACGCTGATCGGCCGCTTCGGCACCGACCGCGTCGCCGGCTGCGGCCTCGCCATCATCGCGGCCGGCGCCCTTCTTGCGCTCACCGGCATCACGATCTGGCATTTCTGGGCGGCGCTTGTCCTGCTCGGCGTCGGCTGGAATTTCGCCTTCGTGGGCGCGACCGCGCTGGTGACGCAGTGTCACCGTCCCAACGAGCGCAACAAGGTCCAGGCGGTAAACGACTTTCTGGTGTTCGGCTCGATGGCGCTCGGATCATTCTCGTCCGGCGCCCTGCTGGCGCGTTACGGCTGGAACATGGTGGCCGAGGTGGTGTTGCCGGTGGTGCTGGTGGCCGGCGTGCTGCTGGTGGGCGTCAACCTTATGGCGCGTCCGAAGCCGGCCTGACGGCGGCTGACCTTCGTCAACTGCGCTGTCCGCATCCGGCGCCTGCCCGACTTCGGCGGAAAACCTGTGCCCATACCCGAATCGACGGCCCGCCGCCGTTGCATGGCGGCAGCGTTTCTTGCTATGTGGCGCCGGATTGCGGTGGGACGGCGACGTCCGTGACCGTCTGCGGCCGGGCCTGCGACCAACGCCCGGTTTTTCCAAGAGAACCGGGGTTTTCCAATGAATGCTTTGTGGCTCATCGTCGCCTGCGGGGCGCTGTCGATCGTCTATGCGGTCTGGGCGATTCGCTCGGTGCTGGCGGCCGACGCCGGCAATGCCCGGATGCAGGAGATCGCCGCCGCCATCCGGGAGGGCGCCCAAGCCTATCTCAAGCGCCAGTACACCACCATCGGCATCGTGGGGATCGTGATCTTCCTGCTGGTGGGTTGGCTCCTCGGCTGGTTGGTGGCGCTCGGCTTCGCGATCGGGGCGTTGCTCTCGGGCGCGGCTGGCTTCATCGGCATGAACGTCTCGGTGCGCGCCAATGTCCGTACCGCCCAGGCGGCGACCAGCTCGCTCGCGGGCGGCCTCGAGCTCGCCTTCAAGTCGGGCGCGATCACCGGCATGCTGGTCGCCGGTCTCGCGCTGCTCGGCGTCACCCTCTATTTCGGCTTCCTGGTCGGCACGCTCAAATTCGCCCCCAACGACCGCACCGTCGTCGACGCCCTGGTGGCGCTCGGTTTCGGCGCCTCGCTGATCTCGATCTTCGCCCGGCTCGGCGGCGGCATCTTCACCAAGGGCGCCGATGTGGGCGGCGACCTCGTCGGCAAGGTCGAGGCCGGCATCCCGGAGGACGATCCGCGCAATCCCGCGACCATCGCCGACAACGTGGGCGACAATGTCGGCGACTGCGCCGGCATGGCGGCCGACCTGTTCGAGACCTATGCGGTGACCACGGTCGCCACCATGGTGCTGGCGGCGATCTTCTTCAACGGCACGCCGCTGCTGCTGCCGATGATGACGCTCCCGCTCGCCATCGGCGGCGTGTGCATCATTACCTCGATCGTCGGCACCTTCTTCGTCAAGCTCGGCGCCAGCCAGTCGATCATGGGGGCGCTCTACAAGGGACTGATCGTCACCGGCGTGCTGTCTCTCGCCGGCATCGCGCTCGTGATCTGGTGGCTGATCGGCTTCGGCTCGCTGCCGGGCGTCAAGTTCACCGGCATGTCGCTGTTCCTCTGCGGCGTCGTCGGGCTCGGCGTGACGGCGCTCATCATCTGGATCACCGAATACTATACCGGCACCGATTTCCGTCCGGTGCAGTCGATCGCTGCCGCCTCGGTCACGGGTCACGGCACCAATGTGATCCAGGGGCTCGCGATCTCGCTGGAGTCGACGGCGGCGCCCGCCATCGTCATCATCGCAGGCATCCTCATCACCTACGGGATCGCCGGCCTGTTCGGCATCGCGATCGCGGTCACCACCATGCTGGCGCTGGCCGGCATGATCGTGGCGCTCGACGCCTTCGGCCCGGTCACGGACAACGCCGGCGGCATTGCCGAGATGGCCGGCCTGCCCAAGGACGTGCGCAAGTCCACCGACGCGCTCGACGCGGTCGGCAACACCACCAAGGCGGTGACCAAGGGCTATGCGATCGGCTCGGCCGGTCTCGGCGCGCTGGTGCTGTTCGCGGCCTACAACGAGGACCTCAAATACTTCATCGCGAATGCGGCGAAGTTCACCTATTTCAAGGACGTGAACCCGGATTTCTCGCTCAATAATCCCTACGTCGTGGTCGGCCTGCTGTTCGGTGGGCTGCTGCCGTATTTGTTCGGCTCGATGGGCATGACCGCGGTCGGCCGCGCCGCCTCGTCGATCGTCGAGGAGGTGCGCCGCCAGTTCCGTGAGAAGCCGGGCATCATGAAGGGCACCGAGAAGCCGGACTACGGCCGCGCCGTCGACATGCTCACGCGCGCCGCCATCAAGGAGATGATCATCCCCTCGCTCCTGCCGGTGCTGTCTCCGGTCTTCGTCTACTTCGTCATCTATGTGATCGCCGGCGGCGGCGCGATGGGCAAGTCCGCCGCCTTCTCGGCGGTCGGCGCGATGCTGCTCGGCGTGATCGTGAACGGCTTGTTCGTCGCGATCTCGATGACTTCGGGCGGCGGCGCCTGGGACAACGCCAAGAAATACATCGAGGACGGCCATTACGGCGGCAAGGGTTCCGACGCCCACAAGGCCGCGGTCACCGGCGACACGGTCGGCGATCCCTACAAGGACACGGCCGGTCCGGCCGTCAATCCGATGATCAAGATCACCAACATCGTGGCGCTGCTGCTGCTGGCGATCCTGGCGCACTGAGCC
>DATBBS010000277.1:0-2482 GCA_036270895.1 Xanthobacteraceae bacterium | reverse complement strand
CGGCGCCTTCCTGATGGTGCATGGCGACTGCTCGTCCGCCGGCTGCTACGCCATGACCGACCAGCAGATGGGCGAGATCTACGCGCTCGGCCGCGAATCCTTCTTCGGCGGGCAGAAATCCTTCCAGGTGCAGGCCTATCCGTTCCGCATGACGGCGCTGAACCTGGCGAAGCACCGCAACAATCCGGCCATGCCGTTCTGGCGCATGATCAAGGAAGGCAGCGATCATTTCGAGGTGACGGGGCAGGAGCCGAAAGTCGACGTGTGCGAGAAACGCTACGTGTTCGACGCGACCGCCAGCACCCGCTTCGACCCCAAAGGCAAATGCCCGGTCTATCAGGTGCCCGACGAGATCACCGCTGCGGTCAGCGAAAAGCAGGCGCGCGACGACCGCGAATTCGCGGCGCTCGTGAGCCGCGGCACCGCCACCGTGGCGGTCAAGACCGGCGCCGACGGCGGCATGCATCCGACTTTCCTGGCCAAGCTCAAGTCGCAGGACCAGTTCGACAACGGCGGCCGCATCTTCTCGCTCGCCTCGACCGCCAGCACCCCGCCGCTGCCGCCCAACGTCAATCCGCCGCGCGTGCCGGGTGATGCCGACACCACGACCGCGTCGCTCGCCGGCCCGCGCGCGGTCGCGGCCAGCGCGCCAAAACCGGCGCCGCAAAATGGCACCCGCGTGGCCGACGCGCAGCCCGGATCGATGTTCGGAAGCCTGTTCGGCTCGCTCGGCCTGGGCAATTCCGAGCCCGAGCCGGCGGCGCCCGCCCCCAAACCCAAACCCGTCGTCGAGGCGAAACCCGCGGCCCCGGCCGTCCGCCATTCGCCCGGCGCCATCCGGCCGTCACAACCCATTCCACCCGCTCAGGTCGCCGACGCGCCAAAGCCCGCGCCGGCTCCCGCCGTGACCGCGAGCGCCGCGCCCGCGCCGGGATTGATCGCGGGCGCCCAGCCCGTGGTCTCGTCCAACAGCTTCGAGAGCCGCTGGGGCGCGTTCCGCTAGCGCCCGATCCCGGTCGGCAAATGCCTGGGTTCTGCCTGGGCCCGCCAACACCGCGAGCTCATCTCAACGCCGCGTCAGTTCGAAGCGGCCTTCGGCTTCATTATTCACGACGTCGCAGTCGCATTCCTCGGCGAGCAGGCGAAGTTGCTCGCGCGACGACGCATCGGGCTCGCCCGGCGGAAACAGCTCCGCCAACAGCTTGTAGGTGAGATCGAAGATGTGCCCGCGCGGCATCTCGCGCAGATAGCTTTTCAGGACATCGCGGGTGAGCACGGCCGCTAGTGTGGCGGCGGCGCCGGCTCGTCGTTCTCAACGATGGCGCGGTTGAGATCGATGATTTCCGTTTCCACCGCGGCCTGGCGCCTGGTCAATTCCAGATACTTCCGGGTCGATGCGCCATCGGGCGCCCAGTCGCCCGCCGAACGCTGCTCCGGCGGCACCTCGGCCAGGTCGGCGATCATCTCCTCGATCGCGGTGTCGAGCTGCGCGCGCTCGCTCATGAGCTCGGCCAGCCGCGCCTTCATCTCGTCGAGCTTGTTGGCCATTCAACCGCCGAACGCAATCCACAGCAGGTTCAACACGGGCGTCCAATTCCCTCGGCCGCGGCGCGCCTAGGCGAAGCGCCCGTGGCAATGCTTGTAGCGCTTGCCCGAGCCGCAGGGACAATTCTCGTTGCGGCCGACCTTGCCCCAGGTCGCCGGATTGCTCGCGTCGCGCGCGGGCGCGGCGGCGCCGGTGATGCCGGCGCGCGCGAGCGTCTCGCCGCCCGCCATGGCGAGCGCCATTTCGTCCTCACCGGTCGTCGGGTCGACCTTGTGCGCCTCCATGTAGGGCTGGCTCGGCGGCGCCTGGTCGGGCGGCGGCGCCTGCACGATCTCCACCCGCATGAGCTGGGCGGTCACCGCCTCGCGCAGATTCTGGATCATCGCCTCGAACAGCGTGAAGGCTTCCGACTTGTACTCGTTCAGCGGATCGCGCTGGCCGAAGCCGCGCAAGCCGATCACATTGCGCAGATGGTCGAGCATCAGCAGGTGTTCGCGCCACAGATGGTCGAGAGTCTGCAACAGGACCGACTTCTCGACATAGCGCAGCACGTCGGGGCCCCATTGGGCGACCTTGGCGGCCATGTGCTCGTCGGCCCGCCGTTCGACGCGGGATATCAGCTCCTCGTCGGCGATGCCCTCCTCCTTGGCCCATTCCTCGGCCGGAACGTCGAGGCCGAGCACGCGGGTGAGCTCCTCCTTGAGACCCTTGGTGTCCCACTGCTCCGGATAGGCGTTCTCGGGCACGTGCTTGGCGATGAGGTCCTCGACCACGGCGCGGCGCATGTCGGCGACGGTCTCGGCGACGTTCTCGTCGCGCATCAGGTCGACGCGCTGCTCGAAGATCACCTTGCGCTGGTCGTTCATCACGTTGTCGAATTTGAGCAGGTTCTTGCGGATGTCGAAGTTGCGCGCCTCGACCTTCTGCTGCGCCTTC
>DATBBS010000276.1:0-2502 GCA_036270895.1 Xanthobacteraceae bacterium | reverse complement strand
TCTGGCCGGCAAGGTGCGCCCGCTGGCCGTCACCAGCACGGCACGCTGGCCGGAATTGCCCGACGTGCCCACCATGAAGGAATCCGGGTTTGCGGATTTCCCGCAAGGCTCGTGGACCGCGGTGGTCGCGCCCGCCGGCACGCCGCGCGAGGTGGTGGGCAAGCTCAATGCGGCCATCAACCAGGGTCTGCGCTCCGTCGAGCTGCGGGACAGTCTCACGAGGCTCGGCGCCGAGACGAAAATCGAATCGCCGGAGGAGCTCGGTGCGCTGCTCGCCGCCGAGACGCGCAAATGGAGCGCCGTGATCAAGTCGTCCGGCGCGACGATCGATTGAACCGGTCGCGCTGGATTGCGTGACCCTTGAGCGCACGCGGTCATTGACCGGCTGCAAAGCGGAGGGAATAACATGATCCGAATTATTTGTGCCGCAATGATCTTCCTTGCCGGTCCCTGCGCGGTCTTGGCACAGAACCCCGGCGACACTTCGCAAAGAGGCAGCAGCGTGAGCAATATCCCGTCCGACGTCGTCAAGGATCTCGCCCCCACCGGAACGCTGCGTGCGGGGATCAATCTCGGCAACATGGTGCTGGCGCAGAAGGACGAGATGACGGGCGAGCCGAAAGGCATCACGGTGGATCTGGTGCGCGAGCTCGGCCGCCGCCTCGGGGTGCCGGTCGAGCTCGTCCGCTTCGACGCAGCCGGCAAGACTTTCGAGGGCCTGAAGGCCGGAACGCTGGATATCGTCTTTCTGGCGATCGAGCCGGTGCGGGCCGCGGAGGTCGCCTTCACGGCGCCCTACGTGATCATCGAAGGCGTCTATCTGGTCCCCAAGGACTCGACCCTGAAGACGGTCGGCGACGTCGATCGCGCGGGCGTGCGGGTGGGCGTCAACAAGGGCTCCGCTTACGACCTCTTTCTGACCCGCACCCTCAAGCAGGCGCAGCTGGTGCGCGGCGACAGCGGTATCGATCTCTTCGTCAAGGACAAGCTCGATGCCGCCGCCGGCGTGAAGCAGCCGTTGGTCGAATACGCCAAGACCAATCCGGGCGTTCAGGTGATGGATGGGCGCTTCATGGAAATCCAGCAGGCGATGGGCACCCCGCGAGGCCGCGACGCCGGCGCCAGATATCTGCGCGGATTCGTCGAGGAGATGAAGGCCAGCGGCTTTGTTGCCGACGCGCTCAAGCGCAGCAACCAGCCCGATGCCGCTGTCGCGCCGCCCTCGGCGAATTGAGAACCTTATGAATCCTGTTCCGCCCGTCCGCCGTCGACGACCCGAAGCTCCAGTCTGCCGATCAGCTCGGCTCTGAGGGCCTCGGCGGCCCTCAGCCCGGCCGCTGTCTGTTCCGACGTCGATCTGTTCGATCCGTAGGCCACGATGCCGCCGATGATGGCCGTCATCGCTGCGATCATCGCCATCGGGTCGACACGGATCGGCCCGAGCGTCATCGCGGCCATCGCCAGGGCGCCCGCCGCCATGGCGACCTTCGACACCAGCGCGATCTTGCGGCATCGCTCCAGGATCTCGGCAAGGCCGTCGATGCGCGCCTCGAGACGCGAGATTTGCGTCCGCGGGTCGCCATCCGCCACGTCGTCCTCTGCCAGATCCTCGTCGGTCATGTCGCCATCTGCCATGCGGAAAAGCCCTGGGCGGTTGGAGGTCGGCGCCCTTCAGGTTCGCGCTGATCAGCCCGGCATCCTGCTGGCGACCGGCGCTGGCGCGCTTTCGGGCGCCGGCCCGGCTCCGGCGAGCGTCGCCCCGCTCACCATGAATTGGGCGCGCGCCAGCTCGGCGAAGCGTCCGCCTTTTTGCACCAGCTCGTCGAAGCTTCCGCTTTCGACGACGCGGCCATGGTCGAGGACCAGAATGCGGTTCGCGTTGCGCACGGTCGAGAGGCGGTGCGCGATCACGAAAGTCGTGCGGTTCTTCATGACCTCGTCGAGCGCCGCCTGCACCTTGGCCTCGGTCGCGGTGTCGAGCGCGCTCGTCGCCTCGTCGAGGATGAGCACCGGCGGATCCTTGAGCAGCGCGCGCGCGATCGAGAGCCGCTGGCGCTCGCCGCCCGACAGCCCGCGCCCGCGCTCGCCCACCTTGGCGGCGAGCCCGTCCGGATTGCGCTCGATGAAGTCGAGCGCCTGGGCGCGCGCGCAGGCGTCGCGCATCTCCGCTTCAGTGGCATCGGGCTTGCCGGCCTGCAGATTCTCGGCGACCGAGCGGTTGAACAACAGCGCCTCCTGGAACACCACCCCGATATTGTGCCGCAGCGCCGAAAGCTTCAGGCCGCGGATATCCATGCCGTCGATTTTGATCGCGCCCGACTGTGGATCGAAGGCCCGGTGCAGCAACGCCAGCGCGGTCGATTTGCCCGCGCCGGTCGCGCCCACCAGCGCCACGGTCTCGCCCGGCAGCGCCGCAAAGGACAGATCGGCGACGGCGGCGCGCTTGCCGTCATAGGAAAACGAGACGCCGCTGAACTCGACCATGCCGCGCACCCGGCCGGG
>DATBBS010000275.1:0-2616 GCA_036270895.1 Xanthobacteraceae bacterium | reverse complement strand
TCGGGCTCGCGGATCCGACGACGATCTCGTGTCTCCCGATCCGCACTTCGCTGCCGGTCGCTCCATGGCGGACCGAGCGCATCACCCTTCTCGGCGACGCCATCCATTCGATGACCCCGTATCGCGGCATCGGCGCGAATGTCGCAATCAAGGATGCCGCGCGTCTCAAGCGCGCTCCTTGCGGCGCATCGCGGCGAGCGCCATCTCCTCGAGGCGATCCATGACTACGAGGCCGGCATGCGCGACTACGGTTTTCGCGCCGTGCGCAATTCATTAAAGGCGATGCACCAGACCGTAAAGGCGATGCACCAGACCGTCACCGACAGCCCGCCGGCGCTGATGCTCTCGCGACTGACGATGCGCGTTATCGACGCATTGCCGCCGGTGAAACGCACGATGGCGAGGCGGCTGGGAGAGGAATGAGCATCGAGGCCGGGCAAGAAAGAAATCCATGGTTGGCTGGAGCGGCGGCGTGCGTCCTTCGAGACGGCCGCTTTGCGGCCTCCTCAGAGCCTGTGAATGTTTCGCGCATTTTTGCAGCATGAAGGGGTTGCAGCAAGTTTTGGTGGTGGTATTGGGTGGCTTGGATGACTGGTCTGAGGGGGAGCCGGTCGGTGTCGGGCGATAGCGAGTTGTTTGAGGGGTTGCCGGAGCAGGCTGTGCCGGAAGCGCCGGGTCGGGGGACGCCGCGGTTGCGGCAGCCGGAGCGCCATCAGCCGGGCTGGCAGATTGTGGCAATCGACGATCTGGTGGCGCGCGATCATCCGGTGCGGGCAGTGTGGGCGTTTGTCCAGGGGCTCGATTTGCGCGCCTTGCACGATGCGGTGAAGGCGCGCGAGGGAGTGCCGGGTCAGGCGGCTGCGGCGCCCGAGCTGATGATGGCGCTGTGGCTGTGGGCGACGGTGGACGGGGTCGGCAGCGCACGGCAGCTGGCGCGGCTGTGCGAGCAGCATCTCGCCTATCGCTGGCTGTGCGGCGGGGTGTCGATGAACTATCACACGCTGTCGGATTTTCGCGTGGCGCATGCCGCGGCGCTCGATCAGCTGCTGGCCGGCGGGGTGGCGGCGCTGGTCGATGAGGGGCTGGTGGCGCTCGACGTGCTGGCGCAGGACGGGCTCAGGGTGCGCGCGGCTGCCGGCGCCGGTTCGTTCCGCCGGCGCGAGCGGCTGGGCAAGCTGGCGACGGCGGCCAAGGCGCGGGTCGAGCGGCTGCGCGCCGAGCTCGAAGCCGATCCGGCGGCGGGCGATCGGCGCCAGCGCGCCGCCCAACAGCGTGCCGCGCGCGAATGCGAGGAGCGGGTCAAGGCGGCGCTCGATCGGATGAGCGAACTCGACGCCGAGCGCGCGCGTCGCGAGAAGACCAACAAGGCCGAGGTCAGCCGGCAGAAGGAGCCGCGCGCCTCGACCACCGATGCCGAAGCGCGGTCGATGAAGCTGGCCGATGGCGGGTTTCGGCCGGCCTACAACATGCAGATCACCTCGGCGCCAAAGGGTCAGGTCATCGTTGCGGTCGACATCGACACGACGGGCTGCGATCGCGGCCTGGTGCGCCCGGCATTGGAAGGATTGAGCGCGGCCGGGACGCGGCCATCGGATTACCTGGTGGATGGCGGCTTTACCAAGAACGACGACATCGAATGGGCGCATGACAACGGCATCAAATTGTGGTGCCCGCCGGTGCACAGCAAGCATGGCACCGATCCCTTTGCGCCGCGGCGCGACGACAAACCGGGGGTGGCGGACTGGCGCCAGCGCATGGCGAGCGACGCCGGAAAAGCCCTCTACAAGCAACGCGCGCAGGCCGAATGCCCCAATGCCTGGGCGCGCCGCATGGGGCTCACCCGGCTGTTGGTGCGCGGCAAAGACAAGGCCCGCGCCGTGCTGCTGTGGTTCGCGCTCGCCCACAACATGCTGCGCGGCTTCGCACTGCGGCGGGCGGCCATGGCCGCGGCAAACTGAGATGGTCAAACGGGGCGCCAATTCTATAGCCGACATTGCCGCTTGCTCAACCACAGATTGCTTCGCTTCCGCGATCGGACCAATGGGACCGGCGAGCCAGCCAAGCCATAGTCGAGCATCGTCCCGACACGTCCGTGCCACCCCCATCATATTCGCCGGAATAAACATTCACAGGCTCTCAGAATGACCGCCCTCGTTCGGCGGGTGAGCGGCCTGCCTCTCGGGCGCTTGCTGTTTGCGCCGGTTCGGCGCGCAGTGGCGCCAAGCCTGCGACTGCTGGTTTCGGGCGGGGCACGGCTGGAGAGGGAGACCGAGGAACGGCTGGAAGCGCTCGGCTGGATGGTGCTCTCCGGATATGGGCTGGCCGAGACCGCGTCGCTGTTGACCGGCAACCGTCCGAACGCCCACCGCCCGGGCAGCGCCGGGCGCCCGATCGCCGATGGCAAGGTTCGTATTGCGCACCCTGACGAGCAGGGCATCGGCGAGATCGAGCTGCGCGGCAGCTCCATTACGAAGGGCTACCTAAACAATCCCGAGGCCAATGGCGCCGCGTTCACTGCGGACGGGTGGTTTCGGACCGGCGATCTTGGCTTCATAGATCACGACGGTTTCCTGTTCGTCACCGGACGGACCAAGGAAGTCCTCGTGCTCGGAGGCG
>DATBBS010000274.1:0-2463 GCA_036270895.1 Xanthobacteraceae bacterium | reverse complement strand
GCTGGCGATCGCCCGCAAGGCCAGGCAGGCCATCACGGGGTATTCCAAGGTCGAGGCGGCGGCCGAGCAGGCAGGCGCGGTGGCCTTTCTCCATGCGTCCGATGGCGCCCCCGACGGCGTCCGCCAGATCATGGCCGCAATTCGGCGGGGCTACGGTCCGGAGGCCCCAAATATCGTGATTATCGATGCGTTTACGTCGGCTCAAATGGATTTGGCACTTGCCCGCCCAAATGTGGTACATGCTGCGCTGCTTGCCGGCCGCGCCAGCGATACCGTCCTGGCGCGGTGGCGAATCCTTGCTCGTTTTCGGATGAGCGATCCGGACCGCCAGGACGCGCGGCAACCAAACCTTATGGCCCCAAGATCGGGATCGGAATGACTGAGACCAAACATCCTGGCGAGAAATTGACGGTCACCCCGACCAAGGCGACCCTGTCGCTCAAGCGCACCGGCGTCGAGCAGGGCGTGGTCAAGCAGAGCTTCAGCCATGGCCGCACCAAGGCGGTCGTGGTCGAGAAGGTCAAGAGCCGCCGTGGCGAGACCCGGCCGGAGCCCGCGCCGGCAGCCGCGACACCGGCGGCCGCCCCGGCGCCGACGGCGCCCGTGCGCCGCACGCTGACCGCTGCTCGCCCGACCGCAGCCGCGCCCGCCGCGGCGCCGGCCGGCGGCGGCGCAAAGCCCGCCGGCGGCGTGGTCCTGCGCACGCTGACCGACGAAGAACGCAACGCCCGCGCCAGCGCGCTCGAAACCGCCAAGGTGCGCGAGGCGGAGGAGCGCCGCGTCGCCGAAATCGAGGCGCGCCGTCGCAACGAACGTGACTCGGTGGAGCGAACCGAACGGGAGCGCGCCGAGGCGCGCAAGCGCGACGAGGAAGATCGCCGCCGTCACGACGACGAGGCCAAGCGCAAGGCCGAGCAGGAAGCCAAGAAGCGGTTCGGTGACGACGAGGCGAAGGCCAAGACGGCCGCCGCCGCCACCTCCATCCCGATCAACCTGCGCAACGTCCAACCCGAGATCGAGGACGACGATGCGCCGCGCACGACCCGCCGCGGCGGCGGCCCGGCCCGGCCCGCGACCGCGCCGAAGCCGACGCGCGCCGGCCCGCAGAAGAGCCGCGGACGCCTCACGGTCGTCACCGCGCTCGACGCCGGAGAGGTGCGCGAGCGTTCGGTCGCGTCCTTCCGCCGCCGCGTCCAGCGCCTGAAGGGCCATGCCGCCAATGAACCGAAGGAGAAGCTCGTCCGCGAAGTCACGATTCCCGAGGCGATCACGATCCAGGAGCTCGCCAACCGCATGGCGGAGCGCGCGGTCGACGTGATCCGTCTCCTGATGAAACAGGGCACGATGGCGAAGATCACCGACATGATCGACGCCGACACCGCCCAGCTCGTCGCCGAGGAAATGGGCCACAGCGTCAAGCGCGTGGCCGCAGCCGACGTCGAGGAAGGCCTGTTCGACAAATCCGACGATCCCGCCGACCTGGTGTCGCGCCCGCCGGTGGTCACCATCATGGGCCATGTCGATCACGGCAAGACCTCGCTGCTCGACGCCATCCGGGCCACCAACGTGGCGGGCGGCGAAGCCGGCGGGATCACCCAGCATATCGGCGCCTATCAGGTGACGGCGCCGTCGGGGGCGAAGATCACCTTCATCGACACGCCGGGCCACGCCGCCTTCACGGCGATGCGCGCACGCGGCGCCAAGGTGACCGACATCGTGGTTCTGGTGGTGGCGGCCGATGACGGCGTGATGCCGCAGACGGTCGAGGCCATCCACCACGCCAAGGCCGCCAAGGTGCCGATGATCGTCGCCATCAACAAGATGGACAAGCCGGACGCCAAGCCCGAGCGCGTGCGCACCGAATTGCTGCAGCATGAAATCCAGGTCGAGTCTCTCGGCGGCGAGGTCCTCGACGTGGAGGTCTCCGCCACCAAGAAGCTCAACCTCGACCGGCTGCTGGAGACCATCAACCTGCAGTCCGAAATCCTCGATCTGAAGGCCAATCCGCTGCGGCCGGCCGAAGGCACCGTGGTCGAGGCGAAGCTCGATCGTGGCCGCGGACCGGTTGCGACCGTGCTGGTGCAGCGCGGTACGCTGCATGTGGGCGACATCGTTGTGGCCGGCGCCGAATGGGGCCGCGTCCGCGCGCTCGTTTCCGACACCGGCGCCTCGATCAGCGAGGCCGGCCCCTCGACGCCGGTCGAGGTGCTCGGCTTCAACGGCACCCCGGAAGCGGGCGACCGGCTGGCAGTGGTCGAGAGCGAGGCCCGCGCCCGCGAGGTCACCGATTATCGCGCGCGCGAAAAGCGCGAGAAGACCGCAGCGCGCGCGCTCGGCATGCGCGGCTCGCTCGAGCAGATGATGAGCCAGCTCAAGACCTCGGGCCGCAAGGAATTCCCGCTCGTGATCAAGGGCGACGTGCAGGGCTCGGTGGAGGCGATCGTCGGCTCGCTCGACAAGCTC
>DATBBS010000273.1:0-1678 GCA_036270895.1 Xanthobacteraceae bacterium | reverse complement strand
GTGCGGTGCATGGACTTCACGTTGAGGTCGAACGAGAAGTCCCAATCCTTTTCCTCGCATTGCAGCACGCTGCCGTCATGGACGTAGCCGGCGCAGTTCACCAGGATATGGGGCGCGCCGAACTCCTTGATGACCGCCTGGGCGAGCGCCTCGATCTCGGGCGTCGAGCGCGCGTCGAGCTTGACGCATTTCTTGGCCGCCAGGCCCTTGAGCTTGCCGGCCTCGAGATCGCTCGCGATCACCAGCGCGCCCTCGCGAATGAAGGCCTCCGCGATGGCGCGTCCGATGCCCTGGCCGGCGGCGGTGACGACGGCGACCTTGTCCTTGAGTCTCGCGCTCATCAATGATTGTCCCTCGGTATGCTTTTCTGCGCGACGCGCTGATACTTGACGGCGGGAGTGAGCACCATGCCGTCGGCGAGCTGCTCGACCATGTGGCGTTGGATCTCCTGCCACGGCGTCTGGCTGGCCGGAAAATGAAAGCCGCCCTGTTTCTGCAAGGCATCGCGGCGCGCCGCCAGCTCGGCCGGCGGAATCAGCATGTCGGCGGTGCCCTTGTTGAGGTCGACGCGGATGCGGTCACCGCTCTTGAGCAGCGCGAGGCCGCCGCCGGCGGCCGCCTCGGGCGAGGCATTGAGGATCGAGGGCGAGGCCGACGTGCCCGACTGGCGTCCGTCGCCGATACAGGGCAGGGACGTTATCCCTCGTTTGATCAGGGCGGCGGGCGGCTGCATGTTGACGACCTCGGCAGAGCCCGGATAGCCGATCGGCCCGACGCCGCGGATCACCAGGATGCTGCGTTCGTCGATGCCGAGCGCCGGATCCTCGATGCGGGCGTGATAATCCTCCGGGCCCTCGAAAACCGTGGCGCGGCCTTCAAACGCATTGGGGTCCTTCGGATCGGACAGATAACGCTTGCGGAACTCCTCGCCGATCACGCTCATTTTCATGATCGCGCTGTCGAACAGATTGCCGCTCAGCACCTTGAAGCCCGCGTCCTTCACCATCGGCCGATCGTAGCCATAGATCACGTCGGCATCGGCGATCGCCGCCGTGGCGACATTCTCGCCCATGGTCTTGCCGTTGATGGTCAGCGCGTCGTCGTGGATGCGTTTCTTCTTCTGCAGCTCGCGCATTACCGCCGGAAGCCCGCCGGCGCGGAAATATTCCTCGCCGAGATATTTTCCGGCCGGCTGCATGTTGACCAGCAGCGGCACGTCGTAGCCGATCTCTTCCCAATCCTTCATCGTCAGCGTCACGCCGACATGGCGGGCAATCGCATTGATGTGGATCGGCGCGTTGGTCGAGCCGCCGATCGCCGAGCAGGCCACGATCGCGTTCTCGAAGGCCTTGCGGGTGAGGATGTCGGAGGGCTTGAGATCCTCGCGCACGATCTCGACCGCGCGCCGCCCGGTCTCATAGGCGATCTGCCCGCGCTCGCGGTAGGGCGCCGGAATCGCGGCGCAGCCGGGCAGCGACATGCCGAGCGCCTCGGCGAGCGCGTTCATGGTCGAGGCGGTCCCCATGGTGTTGCAATGGCCGACCGAGGGCGCGCTTGCGGCGGCGATGTTGAGGAATTCGTCGGCATCGATGCGCCCGGCCGCCATTTCCTGGCGCGCATGCCAGATGGCGGTGCCCGAGCCGGCGCGCTCGCCCTTCCACCAGCCGTCGAGCATCGG
>DATBBS010000272.1:0-3032 GCA_036270895.1 Xanthobacteraceae bacterium | reverse complement strand
CGCCGTCCGGGCGCACCACGATGGTGACGTTGTTGTTGCCCTGGCGCTCGACGCGCACGTCGCGCGCGTTGTAGCGGAAGCGTTCGACCTCGCTGTGGCGGATGAGGAAGCGCCCATCATTCTCGCGGATGATGACGCGGTCGGGCTCGCGAATGATGGTCCGGTTGCCCTCGACGGTCTGGTGCCGCTCGGCTTGCAGCTGCTGCATCTTGACCATCGGTTGCCCCTGGGCGGAGCGCGGCGCGATGCCTTCGCCCGGACCCGCCGGTTGCAGCGGCTGGGCCTGGGCGGCGGGGGGCGCCGGCGGGGCCGGCAGGGGCGCCGCCTGCGCCGGCCGTTGTGCCGGAGCGCCGGGTTGAGCTTGCGCGGGCGCGCCCTGCGGCGCCTGCGGCGGCTGGCCGGGCGTCGGCTGCGCCGGCGCGCTCTGGGCTGGACGTTGCGCCGGCCCGGCGGGTGGAATTTGCGCGGGCGCGCCCTGCGGCACACGCGGCGGCGGCTGGCCGGGGGCCGGCGGCTGCGGCGCGCTCTGCGCCGGCTGCTGGGCCGGACCGGCCGGCGGCGTCGGTGCGCTCTGCGCCGGACGCTGGGCGGGCCCGGCCGGCGGGATTTGCGCGGGGGCGCCCTGCGGTCGACGCGGCGCCTCACCAGGCGGTGGCGTCGGCGCGGTCTGCGCCGGACGTTGCGGCGGACCGGCCGGCGGAATCTGCGCGGGCGCTTGCTGCGGATGTGGCGGCTGGCCGGGCGCCGGCTGTGCCGGCGGGGTCTGCGCCGGGCGTTGCGGCGGACCGGCCGGAGGAACCTGCGCGGGCGGTCCCGGCGGCCTCGGCTGCGTGGCGGGCGGCTGTGCGGGCGGGCGCGGCTGCGTGGCGGGGGGCTGCTGCTTTTTCCTCTGCTCGAGCTCCTTCTGCTGCTCGGGCGTGAGCGGGGCTTGCGCCAGTCTCATGGCCGGATCGCCGCGGGCGATACCGAAGGAAGCCAGCGGAACGAAAGTCGCCAGCACCATGCCCGCAAGAAAAATCTGCCTGACCCTGCCCATACCGTCTCCTCGCGGCGCGCGCGCCTTTTGACTCACCGGATTGATTGAAACCTTGCGCCGTGGCCGCCGCGATGGCGACCCTGTGGCATTATCGTGATCGTGGCAAAGAATCCAGCGAACGTATCGACATATCAATGGGATGAGCGGCGTTGCTCACGCGCTGCGCAAGCCGCGAAGTGGCGAGGCCGAGTGACTCGCCTGGAATCGTTTCCCCCGGTACACAGACGCCATTGCGCCCGTGCCTGGTTCCGTCGCGGGACCAGACGTCATCGCGCCGGCCGGAGAAACCAGCATGATCCGCAGCACCACCGACGAATGGGGCTTTGTCGCCAAGCTGCTGCATTGGGTCGGCGCCGCGCTCATCCTGGTCCTGCTCGTCCATGGCTGGTGGATGACCCATTTGGTGGCCCGGCCGGATCGGCTTGCGAACTATGGTTGGCACGCGGCGATCGGCTACGACCTCATGGGGCTGCTCGTGCTGCGCCTGCTGTGGCGCTGGGCGAACCCGGTCCCGGCCCTGCCGGGCGATCTCAAGCCCTGGGAGCGCCGGGCCGCCCATCTCGGCCATTTCGGCCTCTATGCGCTGATGCTCGCCACCACCTTGACGGGCTGGGCGATGGCCGGGACCGGGCGGGTGCCGTTGCGGCAGGACCTGTTCGGCATCGAAATCCCGCTTATCGTGCAGGACCGCGCGCTGCGGCCGCTGCTCGAGGATTCCCACAAGATCATCGCCTATCTGCTGGCCGCGCTCGTGGCCGTGCACGTCATCGGCGCCTTGCGGCACCATTTCGTCAAGCGCAACACGGTGCTGCGCCGCATGACGGTCGGGATCAAGCGCTGAGACGCGCGCTGCTTCATCCGACACCCCGACGCCTTCACTTCGCGTCCGGTTTGCTCGCCGGCCCGTTCGGCTTGGGGGCGTCCGGCTTTCGCGCCGCCGCCTGCAGCTTGTCGACGCTCGCCTGCTGGGCGGCAACGGCAGCATGAAGGGCGGCAACGGCTGCCTGAAGGCTAGCGACGGTGGCCTTCAAGGCGCTGATTTCGCCCGCGGCGGCGCTCAGCCTCTGCTGCGCATCGGCGGCGTTTTTCGCGATGAGCTTGTGCAGATAGTCGACATTGCTCTGCAGGCAGCCGGTGCGCCGGTCCAAGCGGCTCTCCTGCGTGCACAGCTCGATGCCCGCAACGTCCTGCGCGCGCGCGAGGCTGCCCGCGAGCAGAAACACAGCCAGAAACCCGATGCGGACCATGGTCTCCTCCGACTTGCGCGCCTTTCGCTGCGGCCGCGCAGCCGGCCGAGCATGCCCGAACCGCCCGACCGCGGCCATGGGTGAAAAGCGGCCAAAGCCGGCTTCGATCCTGACAAGCGGTCAGAGCGGCACGCGAGGCCGCGCGTGCATCATCCTCGTCTGCGGAGGGATGCGGCGGGTCAGGCGGCGCGGATCTGCGACAGGAAGCGGTCCATCTGGCCGCGCAGGCTCGCGCCCTGGCGTGCCAGCTCGGCGGCGTGGTCGCGCACCATCTCCGACGACTGCCCGGTCTTTCCCGCGGCGCCCGCAAGTGCTTCGACCTTCTGGCTCACCAGATTGGTGCTTTGCGCGGCCTGGTTCACGTTATGGGCGATGTCGCGCGTCGTGGCGTCCTGCTCCTCGACCGCGGCCGACACCGCGCTGGCGATATCGTTGATCCGCGCAATCGTCGCGCCGATACGCTCGATGGCCTGGACGGCCTCGTCGGTCGTGCTCTGGATCGTGCCGATCTGGCTTGAAATCTCTTCCGTGGCCTTTGCGGTCTGGGCGGCGAGCGACTTCACCTCCATCGCGACCACGGCGAAGCCTTTTCCCGCCTCGCCGGCGCGCGCCGCCTCGATCGTGGCGTTGAGCGCCAGAAGGTTCGTCTGTCCGGCCACCGCCTGAATCAGGTGCATGACGTCGCCGATCTTCTGCGCGGCGGCGGCCAGGCTGCGCATCGTGGCCCGGGTTCGCTCCGCCTCTTTGAC
>DATBBS010000271.1:0-2345 GCA_036270895.1 Xanthobacteraceae bacterium | reverse complement strand
GTGCGGTGCGAGGTGTCCTTGGCGAGCAGCGTGCTGGTCATCGTCACGCCGCTGCGCATGGCGCGCGGCGCCTCGGACGCCACCAGCGTCTTGCCGCGCAGGATGCCGTGCTGATCGCAGAAGGAGAAACGCACGAGCGCGAGCTCGTGCCGCTTGATCGCCTTGTCGACCGCGATCGCGGCCTCGGCCTGCGCGTCGTTCCACAGCCCGTGGCGCGCCACGAAGCTCGGAGCCGTTGCTCGCTTGGTGCGCGACGCCATCGCGTCAGCGGCCGTCGGCCCAGCTCGCGGCCTTGCGCTTGCTCGCGTCGGTCCGGCGCCAGTAGCCCTCCCAGTCGTCGGTCGGGCCGATGCCGTCGATCGCCGCCGGCCCGGTGATCGCGGGGGCCGATTGCGGATCGAGCACCATCAGGGGCCGGCCGCCATTGCCGGCCTGGTCGATCGCGGCCCGCAGCAGGCGGCGGTAGGCGGTGATCGCCTTGTCGGACTGGCCGAGATGCTCGTTGGTGCGGTCCTGGATGGCGCCCATCGACTCGCAGGCCCATTGGTCGTGCACGTTGATGTCGGCCCCCATGCCGGTGAAGGTCGCGTGCGCCTGCTCGTGCGGATCGAAGCCGTAGTCGTTGGCCTTGTTCTTGCGCGGCACATAGTCGGGCAATTCGTAGAGCGCGAGGCGCTGGCGGCGCATCTCGTCCTTGTCGACCGGCGCCCCGAAGCTGGTGAAGATCGCGTACCAGTAGTGGCGCCGGTCGTCGATCGGCACGTGCCATTGCGAAATCGTCATTTCCCGGCTCATCGGGATCACGAAGGCGTTGGGGAACATCAGGTTGGTGACGCGGACATGGGTCTTGGCGGCGCTGATCTCGCGCAGCGTGATGACCCGCATGCCGTAATCGGTTTCCTCCACCTCGATGCGCGGGCGTGGAAACTCGCGCATGATCCTTGTCATCGGCATGTCGGAATCGATCGAGGTGTCGCGAAACAGCTTGCCGTAGCCCTCGTCGGGGTCCTCGTCGTGGAAGAAGCGATGCAGGAACGAAGTGTGCGCCGGGTCGATGCCGACCTCGAGCGATTGCAGCCAGTTGCAGTCGATCATGCCCTTGAAGGCGAAGGTGTGCGTGCCGGGCGCCACGAAGCAATCGATATGCGGCAGCGCGGGCGGCTCACCGGGTCCGAGATAGGCGAACAGGATCCCGCTGCGCTCGACCACCGGATAGGCTTTTTGCCGGATATTGGCGCACAGGTTCGAGCCGTCGGGCTCGGCCGGCGTCTGCAGGCAGCGGCCGGCGACGTCGAACAGCCAGCCGTGGAAGGCGCAGCGCAGCCCGCCGTCCTCCAGCCGCCCATAGGCGAGATCAGTGCCGCGGTGCGGGCAGGCGCGGCCGATCAGCCCGTAGCGGCCGCGCTCGTCGCGAAAGATCACGAGGTCCTCGCCCATGAGTTTCACCGGCTTCACCGGCCGGTTGCCGGCAAGCTCGTCGACCAGCGCGGCCGGCTGCCAATAGCGGCGCAACAGCGCGCCCGCCGGCGCGTCCGGCCCGGTGCGGGTGATGCGGTCGTTCTGCTCCGCGCTCAGCATGGGTGGGTGGCTCCTAAGGGCTCGCAAGCGCAGGCTCGCGCTCGGCTGCGCATTTTGGACAAATCGTCGGTCGGACGCAAAGGGAACGCGGCGCCGCCACGCGGGCGATCGGGTTGCAGGGGATCGCGTCGGGGGCCGCTCACATCGGCTGAAAATTCGCCGCCTTCAGCAGCGCCGCGTTGCGCTGGAAGTCCACGTCGATGTAGCGGGCGAAATCCTCCGGCGTGCCGGTGACGGGCTCCTGGCCGAGCTCGGCGAAGCGGCCGGTCTTCACGAGCTCGCGCGTGGCCGTATTGGCGGCCGTGTTGATCCAATCCACGACCTCGGCGGGCAGGCCCTTCGGACCCCAGAAGCCGTACCAGGAGACGAATTCCAGCCCCGTCATGCCGCTCTCGGCCGCGGTCGGGATGTCGGGCGCGAGCGCGCTGCGCTTCGGCGTCGTGATCGCCAGCGCCTTGACCTGGCCGCCGCGCGCCTGCGGCAGCAGCACCAGCAGCGGATCGATCATGAGCTGGACGTGGCCGCCCGCCACGTCGGTGAGCGCCGGCGCGGTGCCGCGATAGTAGGTGATGGTGAGGTTGAGCCCGGCATTCTGGTTGAACGCGACGGTCGCCAGATATCCCATGGAGCCGAGCGAGGAGGCGGCGAAAATCCAGCGCTCCGGCGCCTTCCTGGCGTCGGCGATCACCTCGGCGATGGTCTTCTGCGGCCGGTCGGCCGACATGATGACCAGCATCGGCGCCTCGCCGACCCGCGCGATCGGGGTG
>DATBBS010000270.1:0-8630 GCA_036270895.1 Xanthobacteraceae bacterium | reverse complement strand
TGACATCGCGAATGACGATTTCATGGCGGGGAACTACAAATTCAACAAGCCGGGGCAGCCGAATGCCTCGATCGTCAACCTCGGAAACATCCACATCACGCCGAGCTCCACCGGCTTCGCGGCGCTGGTCGCGCCGGGCGTACGCAACGCCGGCACCATCACGGCGAATCTCGGTCACGTGGCGCTCGCCTCCGGCAACGGCTTCACCCTCGATTTCTACGGCGACAAGCTCATCACCCTGCAGGTCAACGATCTGGTGGCCGCCAAGGTGCTCGACGTAGCGACCGGCCAGCCGCTCAAATCGCTGGTCAGCAACGAGGGCAAGCTCAGGGCCAATGGGGGCCAGGTCGAGCTCACCGCGGCGGCGGCCCGCCACGTGGTCGATTCGGTCATCAACAACACCGGCACCATCGAGGCGAATTCGGTCGGCACCAAGAACGGCATGATCGTGCTCGGCGCCGCGACCGCCGGCACCAAGCCCGCCGGCGAGGCGGTCCAGAAGGTGAAGATTGCCGGCAAGCTCTCGGCCTCCGGCCACAAGGCCGGGCAGACCGGCGGCACGATCACGGTCACCGGCGAGGACATTGCGCTCACCGGAGCGAAGATCAACGCCAAGGGGCAGGCCGGCGGCGGCAAGGTGCTGATCGGCGATAAGACGGCGAGCACCGTGGCGATCGACTCGGCCTCGACCATCAACGCGTCCGCGACACAGAAGGGCGATGGCGGCAAGGTGGTCGTTTTGTCGAACGGGCTCACCAGCATCGCCGGACTGATCCGCGCCAGCGGCGGGCCGCTCGGCGGCAATGGTGGATTCGTCGAGACCTCCGGGCAGACGGTCGACTTCACCGGCATCCGCGTGAATACGTCGGCGCCCGCCGGCACCACCGGGATGTGGCTCGTCGATCCGACGAACCTGACCATCAACAGCGACAACGTCGAGACGCTCACCGCAAACCTCGCCACCACGAGTGTCACGTTGCAGACCAATGGCGACGGCACGACGAGCGGTCCCGGCTTCCCGAGCGCGGGCGCCGGCGACATCGTCGTGGATTCGTCGATCTACTGGAGCGGCAAGACGTCGCTGACCCTCAGCGCCTTCAACGACGTCGCGATCAATCAGAACATCACCAATTCGGGCGGCGGCGGCGTGACCTTGCGGGCCGACAACGCGGGTAGGGGCACCGGCACGGTGAGGTTCGGAGATGGCGAGAGTTCGCCGATGGTCTCGACCACCGGCCCGGTCTCGATCTTCTACAATCCGGGGAGCTACACCGGCCCGAACAGCTCCAGCGTCCCAAATAGCTCGGGCCTGTCCGGCAATCCCTATTCCAACAACGTGACCGGCCCGCTCACCGCCTACATGCTGGTGAACACCGCCACCGATCTGCAGAATGTGGGAACCAATCTCAACGGCATCTATGCGCTTGGCCGGGATATCGATGCGAGCACGCTCACGAACTTCAAGCCGATCGGCAGCTTCGCGGGTCCGGGATTTGCCCAGTTCAATGGCATCTTCGACGGACAATTCGTCAAAGGCTCAGGCCCGGCGATCAGCAACCTGACAATCGCGCCGACGCAGGACGGCCTCAATCACCTCGGGCTGTTCGCCTTCAACGCCGGCACCATCCGCGACCTCCATCTCAGCAACGTCTCGGTGACCGCCAATCCGCACGGCAGCGATGGCCAGCAGATCAAATTCCAGGCCATCGGCACGGTCGCGGGCGAGAATGGCGGCCTCATCAAGAACGTCACCGTGGACGGCACGAGCTCCGTCAACGGCGGCACGCTCAGCGGCGTCACCGCGGGCGGTCTGGTGGGCCAGAACACCGGTGTGTTCGTCAACAGCTTCGGCGACGGCGATCAGACCGTTCACACCTTCGTGCCGGCCAAGATCAAGACTTCGTCCGCCGACGTCGCGGTCACGATCGGCGACGGCGTTGCCTGCAAGAGCCAGGATTGCAACGGCGGCCAAAACTACGCGGGTGGCCTTGCCGGCATCAATGGCGGAACCATCAAGCACAGTTCGGCGTCCGGCGACGTGATGTCCGGCGCCAACAGCTATGCGGGCGGCCTCGTGGGCGCCCAGCAGAGTTTCACGCAGGATTCATCCCCGCCGCGCGTCTCCTCCTCATTCGCGACCGGCAACGTCAGCAGCGCCGGCATGGGCGTCGCGCTCGGTGGGCTCGTCGGGAGGAACCAGGACTCCGCGGTGATCTGGAAGTCGCGCGCGAGCGGCAACGTCACCGCCTCGGCTGATGGCAGCGTGCAGTTCAACAGCAACTTTGCGGGCGGCCTCGTCGGACAGAATTCCGGAATGATCTTGGGCCATTCGCTGCCGTGGCCCGACCAGACCTGCGGCGCGGGCTTCGCCTGCGCGAGCGGCGCGGTCAGCGTGGGCGCGGGCGCCAGCGCCGGCGGCTTGGTCGGCGCCAACACCGGCACCCTGCGTTGGGTCTTCGCGACCGGCGACGTCACGGGCGCGGCCGGCGCCGGCGGCTCCGCGCAGACGACCGTGCTCGGCGGTCTCGTGGGCCAGAACGACAGCATGGTCTCGCATGCTTTTGCGACCGGCAGCGTCGGTGGGGTGGGTGTCGGGCACCTCGCCGTCGGCGGCCTCGTCGGCGTCAATTCCGGCACCGTCAGGCGATCCTCGGCCAATGCCGCGGTCTCGGCCGGGGACTTCAGCAATGTGGGCGGCCTTGTCGGGTTCAATACCGGAACGGTGGCGCATGCGCGCGCGAAAGGCGACGTCGTCGCCGGTTCGGACAGCGCGGCGGGCGGACTCGTCGGCGACAATCTCGGCACGGTCTGGCGGTCGCGAGCGTCGGGCGCGGTCACGGCCGGAGACTTCAGCAATGCGGGCGGACTGGTCGGGTCCAATTTCGGGACGGTTGGCCACTCGCGGGCGAACGGCGACGTCGTTGTCGGTTCGAACAGCGCGGCCGGCGGTCTTGTCGGCAACAATCAGATGTTTTCCGCCGATCACGACACCAAGGCGCGGATATTCGGTTCGCATGCCGACGGCAACGTGAGCAGCGACGGCTCGGATGTGCTTCTCGGCGGCCTTGTGGGTCGCAACGGCGACGGCGGGAGGATCAGAGATTCGTATGCGACGGGTGACGTCACCAGTTCCGGAATGAACGCGGGGCTTGGCGGACTGGTGGGCAGCAACGACACGGGTGGCAGGATCAAGGACTCCCACGCCACCGGCGACGTCACCTCGACCGGGAACATTGCCAATTCCGACTGCTCGACGGCAATGAATTGCCAGTTTGTCCTGGCCGGCGGCCTCGTCGGCCAGAACCAGGGCAAGATAACGAGCACCCTCGGGCTGAGCGGCGGGGGCACCGAGCTCGGGCTGACATTCGCGACCGGCAACGTGTCCGTGGGTCAGAACGGGACGGCCGGCGGCCTCGTCGGCTTCAACGACGGCATCATCCGGCGTTCAGTCGCGACCGGCAACGTCACCGGCGCCTCCGGCTCCGGCAACAACGAGCACGACCGGACGACCACGATCGGTGGCCTGGTCGGGGAGAACCAGGGGGTGATCTCCGGCTCATTTGCCGTGGGCACGGTCGGCTCGGCCGACGCCCGATTTATCACCGCCGGCGGCTTCGTCGGTGAGAATAGCGGCACGATCAGGAACTCCGCGGCCTTCGGCGACGTCTTGGCCGGCGCGAACAGTGTGGCGGGCGGCTTCGTCGGCAACAACGCGACGAACGACGGTAGCTGCGGCGGCTGCACCCACGGGATCGGCTTTAACCAGAATGCCATGATCAAGACCGCGCTGGCCTTCGGCGCGGTCACGGTCGGTTCGTCGGGACTGGCGGGCGGTTTCTCCGGCTCCGGCAATGGACACTTCTCTTTCGTCGGCGCGTTTGGCCCGGTCACGGGCGGCGATAACAGCGTGCTCGGCGGCCTCGTCGGGGCGCTCAGCCTCAAGAAGAACGACGCCGGCGAGACATTTGCGGGCAGCATCGACAACTCGGTGGCCTTCGGGCCGGTGACCAGCACGGGCGCGAACAGCGTCATCGGCGGGTTGGTGGGCATCAATGGCGGCGACATTTCGCTGTCGGCCTTCGGGCCCTTGGGGGGCCCTGCGTCCGGCCCCGGCAGTCCCCCGTCGGGCCCCGGCAACAATCTTTCCGACAGTTTCGTCAGCAGCCAGTTCGCGAGCTTTGCGTCCGGCCCCCTCCCGGGCCAGGTCGCCGGGACCTCCGACAGCTTCATCGGCGGCCTCGTCGGCATCAATATCGGCACCATCAGGGACGGGCTCGTGGGCGACGGCGCCTCGGTCACCGGCTCGGGCGGGAACAATTTCGTGGGCGGATTGGCCGCCCTCAATTTCGGATCGATCAATACGTCCGTGTCGCGAGCGACGGTGTCGAGCGGCGACAACAGCGTCGTCGGCAACGCCGTCGGCGCCAATGCGACCTTCGTGAATTTCCAGCCCGGCCAGATTCCGAATTCCAGCTTCCCCTCCGGGACAATGGACCCGTCGACGACGGGCATCACCGGAACGGCTACTCCTCAGGTCGGCGTCACCAACCCGCAGGGCGGCCTGCCGACCTTTCCGGCAATCATTCCGCCATGCGGTGACGCGGTCTGCTTCGTCCTCAACAACGGGCGGTTGACGGACCCGCTGCCCCCACTGCCTCCACTGCCGCCGATCCTGCCGCCCGACATCCCCAATGTTCCTCCGCTTCCGCTGATAAAACTGCTCATCCCGCCGACGCCGCCGATCCAGCAGATCGTCCCCATCAATTTCAACACCGGCAGCCAGCAGCCGGTGCAGATCAACCTCACGACCGGTGATACCGGCGGCACCGGAGGCACCAGAGGCACCGGCGGCAATGGCGCGAACGGCGGCAACGGCAACAACGCCGGCAACAAGCCGCCCGGCAACCCACCGGGTGTTCCGCCGCCTGGACGCGGCATCGGCCGCACGCTCAACGAGCAGATGTTCAGCGGCGTCCCGCCGCTCGGCGAGACCCGCTTCCTGCCCGAGATCGTGCTGCAGATTTCCAACACCATTTCGCTCGATCGCGTCTTGGCAGCCGCCAAGAAGCTCGGCCTCACGCTGATCGGCTCGCAGAGCTTCGACGCCGCCGGCCGTGTGATCTACCGCTTCGGCACCGGCGGGAAGGACATCCGCGCCCTCATCGCCGCGCTCGAGCACAATCAGATCGTGGCGTCGGCCCAGCCCAACTACATCTTCGGACTGGCGCAGGGCGCCACGCCGCCGGCCGCGCCGGCCCAGACCGATCAGACCGGCAGCATCCCGCCGGCGGGCGAGGCGACCGATCTCGCCAACAGCGACACCGCCTCGCTCACCAGCCTGCCGGCGGGCGACGCCGCCCAATACGTCATCGACAAGCTCCACCTGGGCGCGCTCCATCAGCGCGTCCGCGGCCGCAACGTCACCGTGGCGGTGATCGATTCGGAAATCGACGCCAAGCATCCCGATCTCGCCGGCGTCATCGCGGAGCGCTTCGACGCCACGTCGAGCGAGAGCCGTCCGCATCTGCACGGCACCGGCATGGCGGGCGCCATCGCGTCGCACCAACGCCTGCTCGGCGTGGCGCCGGGTGTGCGCATCCTCGCCATCAAGGCATTCGACGAGTCGGCGTCGAGCGCGGAGGCGACCAGCTTCCAGATTCTCAAGGGCCTCGATTACGCGATCTCGCGCAATGTCCGCATCATCAACATGAGCTTCGCCGGTCCGCGCGATCTCATGATGGAGCGCACGCTCAAAACCGCCTATGACAAGGGCATCGTCCTGATCGCGGCCGCCGGCAACGCCGGGCCGAAGTCGGCGCCGCTCTATCCGGGCGCCGACCCGAGCGTCATCGCGGTGACGGCGACCGACTATGCGGACAAGCCCTTCGCGATGGCGAACCGCGGAAATTACATCGCGGTGGCGGCACCCGGGGTGGACGTGATGGTTCCCTCGCCCAATGGCAGCTATCAGCTCACGACCGGAACCTCGGTCGCGGCCGCCCATGTGAGCGGAATCGCGGCCCTGCTGCTCGAGAGCAAGCCCACCATGACGCCGAGCGAGCTGCGCGCCGTCCTGATGCGCACCGCCAAGGCGATCACGGCGCGCCAGAAGGACGATCCGACCGTTGCGGGCCTGGTGGATCCGGTCGGCGCGCTGCAAGCCATGGGCCCGGCGCGGGCGGTCGAGACCGTCCCGCCGGCCGGGCCGGCCCTCCATTGAGGCGCGCAACGGATGGCGATTAGCGACTAGTGAAAAGTGCGCGGCGGGCGCGACCAGATCCACGTCGCTACGCGCTAGTCGCCGTCCTTCGCGCTTCGCATCATGCCGGAATCGCTCACCTATGACGCCCTGATCGTCGGCTACGGCCCCGTGGGCGCGACCTTGGCGGCGCTCTTGGTGCGGCATGGGCTGCGCGTGGCGGTGGCCGAGCAGGCGAGGGGCGTCTACGACAAGCCGCGCGCGATCACGCTCGACCACGAGGTGATGCGGGTCTTTCAGGCCTGCGGGGCGGCTGCGGCGATCGAGAAATTCACCGCGCCGCATCCCGGCACGCATTATCTGGGCGTCGACCGCAACGTCATCCGGATCTACGACCCGCAACCGTCGCCCCATCCGCTCGGCTGGCCGCCGAGCGGGACCTTTGTGCAGCCCGCGGTCGAGGCCGAGCTGCGCGCCTGCGTGGCGCGTTCCGGGCGGGCCGACATATTCCTGGGGACCCGCGCCGTCGGGTTCACGGCCCACGACGATCGGGTCGAGGTGACGTTGCGCGGCCCGGACGGTGAGCCGGACCGTGTCGTCGCGGCGCGCTACCTGCTTGGCTGCGACGGCGCCAACAGTTTCGTGCGCAAGCAGCTCGGCATCGGGCACGAGGATCTCGCCTTCGACGAATGGTGGATGGTGGTGGACGTGCGGCTCACCAGGCCGGTCGATCTGCCCCGCAAATGCATCCAGTATTGCTGGCCGTCGCGGCCGGCGACCTTCATCGTCGGCCCCGGCAACCTGCGCCGCTGGGAGATAAAGCTGCTGCCGGGCGAGACGCCGGAGGGTTTCGACGCCCCCCGCAATGTCAGGAAGCAGCTCGCCCGCTTCGTCGATCCGGACGCGATCGAGATCTGGCGTTCCGCGGTCTACCGCTTCCACGCGCTGGTGGCCGAGCGCTGGCGGGCCGGTCGCGTCTTCCTTCTGGGTGACGCCTGCCACCAGACGCCGCCTTTCATGGGGCAGGGCATGTGCGCCGGCATCCGCGACGCCGCCAACCTGGCCTGGAAGCTTGCGCTGGTGCGCCACGCAGGCGCGCGCGATGATCTGCTCGACACCTATGAGGTCGAGCGCAAGCCGCACGTCGAGACGCTGGTCGGCTTCGCCAAGAAGGCCGGCGAGGTGATCGGCGAGCTCGATCCAGCCGCCGCGCTGGCGCGCGACACGATGTTGCGCGGCCAGCTCGAACGCGGCGAGCAGGAGACCGTTCGCCAACGCTTCATTCCCAACCTCACGGCCGGAGTGCTCGATGCGGCCTCGCCCGACCTGGCCGGCAGCCTGTTCGTCCAGCCGCGCGTCCGGGGCGACGCGCAAGCCGGAGCGCAAGCGGACACGGACGACCCGCTGCTCGACGACGTGGTCGCGCCGGGTTTTCTGCTCGTGACGGCGACCGCCGAGGCACAGGCCTGGCCGACGCCGCAGGCGCTCGACCTATGGCGGCGGATCGGCGGTGAGCGCGTCGTCATCGGCGGGCATGCGGCTCTCACGGCCGACGGCATCCGCCATCTCGCCGAGCGGGGCGATCTGTTCGCCGCCTGGATGACGCGGCACGGCGCGGCGGCCGTCGTGGTGCGGCCCGACCGCTATGTCTATGGCGTCGCGCGCGACCGCGGCGCACTGAACCGGATGATGGAGTCGCTCGGACGACATATTTTCGGGTGATGGTTCGAAGTGGCGCCCACTTGTCTGCCTGCGAAAAGCGCCCCAAGATGCCGCGACGTCGTGCAGCGCGCGCGCCAAAAGTTGCGCGAGCAGGACCTCTCGGGAGGACAATCTATGACCATGCGAAAATTCCTGGGGCTGGCCGCTCTCGCCGCCGCCATCGGATTTTGCGCGCCGGCGGGCGCACAGGAAATCAAGCTGACCTTTGCGGACCAGAATTCGCCGACCGGTTGGGGGCCCTCGCACGCACTTTATCCCTGGGTCAAGCAGGTCGAGGAGGCGACCAAAGGCCGGGTGAAGATCGAGGTCTATCCCTCCCAGACCCTCATCAAGGGGGTCGACATGTGGAAGGGCGTGCGCGGCGGAATCGCCGATATCGGCTGGTGTGTGCAAGGCTATTGGCCGGAACAGACGCCGCTCTCCGACGTGATGTCGCTTCCCTTCCTGCCGGTCAGGTCGGCCGAGAAGGGCAGCGAGGCATTCTGGAAGCTGTACGAGAAATTTCCCGCCATCCAGAAGGAATACAGCGAGATCGCTCCGCTGGTGCTCTACATGGGCTCGCCCAATCTGCTCGTCACCAACAAGAAGCCGGTGAAGACCCTGGAGGACTTCAAGGGCCTCAAGCTCCGCATCCTGGGCGGGCCGCCCACCGAGATGGCCAAGGCGCTCGGCGCGGTGCCGACCCTCATCCCGATGCCCGACATGTACC
>DATBBS010000269.1:0-1757 GCA_036270895.1 Xanthobacteraceae bacterium | reverse complement strand
CAAGCACATCTATACCGAGAAGCCGGTCGCGCTCACGGCCGCCGACGGGCGCGCACTCCTGGCCGCCACACGGGCACGTGGACTGAAGCACGCCGCGGTCGAGGACAAGCAGTATCTGCCGGGCCTGCAGAAGCTGGCAGCGCTGGCGCGCGCCGGATTTTTCGGTCGCGTGGTCGGCTTCCGGCTGGAATTCGGCTGGTGGGTGTTCGACGGCGCCGAGCGGCCGTCCCAGCGCCCGAGCTGGAATTATACCCGGGCGGGCGGCGGCGGCCTCATCCTCGACATGTATCCGCACTGGCGCTACGTGATCGAGAATATCCTGGGGCCCATTCGCCGCGTCGTCACCGCGGCCGGCACCGCGATCCCGCAACGCATCGACGAGAGCGGCGCGCGCTACCGCGTCGACGTCGAAGACGCGGCCACGACCCTGGTCGCGCTCGAAGACGGCGCCTTCGGCACCATCATGAGCTCATGGGCCACGCGGGTGCGGCGCGACGATCTCGTCACCTTCGCGATCGACGGCACTGGCGGCTCCGCGGTCGCCGGCCTGCATCGTTGCCGTGTCCAGGCGGCGGCGGCGACGCCGGCCGTGAAGCATTTCAATCCGACACTCGATCTCGGCGTCGACTACCGCGAGGGCTGGTCCGACGCGCCCGACGCGGGGCCCTATACCAATCCCTATCGGGTCGGCTGGGAAGATTTTTTGCGCCATCTCGTCACCGGCGCGTCGCTTCGATCCGACCTCGCGGCCGGCGTCCGCGACCTTCACTTCGCGGAAGCCTGCCAGCGCAGCGCCACGACGGGCGCCTGGGTCGATCTGGAGAATCCCGCATGAGCACGGCCTTGGTCACCGGCACCTCGACCGGCATCGGCCAGGTGATCGCGCTGGCGCTGGCGCGTGCCGGCTATGACCTCGCGCTCACCGAGCTCGATACCGATGCGCTCGCCCAGACCCTGCGCCACCCCGACCTTAAGGGCCGCAAGGTCGTTCCCCTCCGCCTCGATCTGCGACAGGAGGACGGCATCGCGACCGCGTTCGATGCCGCGGTCAAGGAACTCGGCGCCATCGACCTCCTGGTCAACAATGCGGGCCGCGCGCTGATCAAGCCGGCGGCGGACGTCACCCGTGCCGAATGGGACGACGTGATCGATACCAACCTGCGCGGCACCTTCTTCCTGACACAGCGCTTCGGGCGTCACTGCATCGCGGCCGGGCGGGGCGGCGCGATCGTCACCATCGCGTCGACCCACGGCATGACCGGCATCGCGGGCCGCTTGGTCTATGGCGTCGCCAAGGCCGCGCTGATCCAGATGACCCGCATGCTGGCGATCGAATGGGCCGAGCATCGTATCCGCGCCAACGCGATCGCGCCGGCGACCGTGCTCACGCCGTCGCGCGCCGAGATGCTGGGCGATCCGGCGGCGCGGCAAAAGATGCTCGCCCGCATTCCCGGCGGACGCTTCGTGACGCCGGAGGAGGTCGCGGGCGCGGTCGTCTATCTGGCGAGCGACGCTGCCGCCTCGGTCACCGGCCACACCCTCGTGCTTGATGGCGGGCTGACGGCGCAGTAGTGCCAGCATGCCTCATCCTTCGAGACGCGCCCTGCGGGCGCTCCTCAGGATGAGGCGCTCATCCCTCATGGTGAGGAGCGGCGCGGAGCGCCGCGTCTCGAACCATGAGGCCGTGGCGCCGCGCCTCACGGATTGAAGATCGACACCCACTCGCTGCGGATTTTCTGCAGTTCCTCGGTGGAGAG
>DATBBS010000268.1:0-4246 GCA_036270895.1 Xanthobacteraceae bacterium | reverse complement strand
CCGGCGTCGATCCAGTTCTGCATCGACACATAGACGCCGAGCAGCGGGCTTTCGTACTGGCCCGGTCCGTCGATTGTCAGCACCGCGACGCCGCGCGCCATCCAGCGGTCGTTGGCCAGCGCCACGCCCGTCTCCTTGAAGGAGTCCATGCCCGGAATCGAGATGATCACCGGCAGCTTGCCGTCCTTGTAGCCGGGGGGCAGGTGGAACCAGGCGGGGATTGTCTTTCCCTTGAAGGGGATCGAGACCGCCTCGATCTTGTGGTCGGCGAGGCGCGCGTAATTGGCGAAGCAGTCGCGCTTCTTGCGATGAAGCGCCAGATGCTTCTCGCCGGAATCGTCATAAGGCCATTCGGCGGCGCCGTAATGGATCGCCGCCATGTACCAGTTGTCGCGTGCCGTGACCGTGTTGCCGTCGGTCTCGGCGGCGCGCGCCTTGGCCTCGCGCCGCGTGGCGGTGCTTTCGAAGGCCGGCCCGATGTCGGCCATTTTCTGCACCCGCGCCCGGATCGCCGCGAAGTCGGCATTGGCCTCGACCCCGCACGGTCCCGACAGATAGAGCGAGCGCGGCTGATCCCAGTCGATTCCGTTGGCGCGGATGATATTGTCGAGCGCCCAGCGCTGCTGCGCGAATCGCCTGGTCATCGCGCCGCCCTCCGAGTCCGCCCATGCGGCTGGCGAAGCCGCCAGTGCCGCTCCCGCAACCGTGAACGAGCCGATGAAGCCACGACGATCCATGACGTTATCTCCCGGGTTTTCATTGGTTTGCGGTCGGTCCCTCACCGATCGGTCGAGCGCGGATGTTAGTTTACGGCCGGCGTCCGCGCCAGTGCGGCGGACGCCTCCATATCGGCCCGCACTTGCGGCGGCAGGGCGTCCGACACCAAAGATTTACGTCTTGCCGGCACCCTGGTCGGCCACACGGGGTCCCGCATGAAGATGTCGGAATGGCGCGCCGCCAAGAATGCCCAGTCGCTCGCGCGGCTGAACAAGGCGCTGCCCGAGATCTTTCCGGCGCCGGTGCTCACCCACGCCCTCAACCGGGCCTTCACGCCGCCGATGCCGCGCCTTGCCGTCGACTCCTATTGGCGCGCCCATCCGGTACGTGCCGACCGCCTGGCGCGCGTGCTGGCGGCGCGCAGCGGCGCCCCGGCGGGCTGGACCTGGCGGCTGGCGTCGGGCCGCGCCAAGGATCTTCCGGCGACTTTCCGCAGTCCCGCCGCGCCCTACCGGGAGAAAGCCTTCCATCTCGGGCCCGGTCATTGCTGCGTCTGCGGCCAGCCGGTCTATGCGTTCGGGTGGCATGCCGATCTGTGGGAGCGCGGGCCGAACCGCAAGGCGCAATGGCACACCGCCTGCGTGGTGGCGTGGGAGCTGTGGAATACGCCGACCCATTACGTGCGGCTGCTGCGCCGCGTGCAACGGCATCGCTGCGCCCAGTCCGGCAAGCGGCTGTGGAAGACCGCCGAGGTCGACCACCGCGTGCCGCTGTTCCAGGTCTGGCGCGAGCGCCGCGACACCGCCTGGCCGGAGCTGTTGGGATTCTGGGGCCTGCCCAACCTGCAGGTGATCAACCGCGACATCCACGCGCTCAAATGCGCCGGCGAGGCGACCTATCGCAGCCGGCGCGACGTCGCGGCGGAAGCGCCGGACGACGGGCTCGAAGTGTAGGCGCCTACTTCTTCTCGATGCCGGCCTCGGCGATCACCTTCGCCCATTTGTCGACGTCCGCCTTGATCCTCGCCTGCAGGTCCGCCGTGGTCGAGCCGCGCGCCTCCATGCCGAAACTTGCGACGGCGGACTTCACGTCCGGCGACGCGACGGCCTCGTTGACGGCCTTGTTGAGCAGCTCGACGATCTCGGTCGGCGTGCCGGCCGGCGCCGCGAGGCCATTCCAGCTGGTGACGTCGTAGCCCGGAAGGCCCGCCTCGGCGACGGTCGGCACATCCGGGATGTGAGCCGCACGAACCGGCCCTGTGAAGCCGACCGCCTGGATTTTGAGATCCTCCAGGGCGGGGCGCAGCCCGGCGTCATATTCGAACGCCACGTCGATGTCGCCGCGCAGCAGCCCGGTAAGAAGCTCGGGCGTCGTCTTGTAGGGCACCATCGTGACGTCGATATGGGCCAGCGTGCGGAAGAGCTCCGCCGACAGATGCTGCGCGCTGCCTGGATTGATGGTTCCGAAATTCAGCTTGCCGGGATCCCGGCGCGCCGCCGCCAGGATGTCCTGGATCGACTTGAGCGGCGAGTTCCGCTTGGTGGCGACCAGCAGCCCGTAAGCCGCCGTGGTGGAGATCGGGACGAAATCCTTTTCCAGGTCGTAGGGGAGGAACTTGAACAGCGACTTGGCGATCGTCAGCCCGCCGCCGATCATGGAAATCGTATAGCCGTCCGGCGGGGAGGTCGCCACCGCCTTCATGCCGGCGACGCCGCCGCCGCCCGGCCGGTTGTCGATGATGAATTGCTGGCCGAGGCTCTCGCTCATTTTCCTCGCGGTGAGCCGCATGGTGACGTCGGCGATGCCGCCCGCCCCGTAAGGCACGATGATGCGCACCGGCCGCGACGGATATTCGTCCGCCGCCAGCAGCGGCGTCGGCGCCAGCAGGCCGGCGACCACGAGCCAGACAGGAAAACGTCGCGCGATGCCGGTGCTCATGTTCTCTCTCGCGGGTTCACAGCATGGCTCCTAGGGCGTCAGCGCACGCGTGGTGTCGTCGAACAGCTCGTCGACCGCCAGCTTGCGCGGAATGAGCCCCTGACGGGCGCAGTAATCGATGATGACCTCGAGGATCGGCCGGCACGCTTCCACGCCGAAACGCAGCGGGTCAAGCGCGCCATCCGCCGCAGGCGACGCAGGCGACGCGGCCCTTTTGCTCGCCACCAGGAGGCGAAACAGCTCCTTGACGACGTCCGGGCGGGATTTCGCGAGTTCCGTGCGCACCACCGCCATATGATTGATCGGCACGCCGCCATGGCGTTGCGCCCATTTGCGGGCCGCCCCTTCGGCATTGGGAATGAGGTGCTTGAGCCGCGGATCGGACAGCTTGTCGCCCACCACCGCGGCGTCGAGCTCGCCGTCCAGCAGCATCTGGACGAGTTCCTTGCCGGGCGGCGCCCGCTTGATCGCCTTCGGGTCGACATACTCGGCGACATGCGGGTCCTCGAAGGTGACCCATTCCACCTTGCCGGGATCGACGCCGTAATCCTCGGCCAGGATGCCGCGCACCCAGGTGCCAGTCGTCACCGTATAGGCGCGCACGCCGACGCGCTTGCCCGCGAGGTCGGACGGCCCGAGCGGCCCGCGCTCCGCGTTGTAGGCGATGGTGTGGTGCTGGCCGCGGCTCACCAGCACCGCTGGCAGCAGGACGTAAGGCTTGCCGTAAGCCTTGGCCTGCAGATAGGTGACGATCGCGAGCTCGGCGAAATCGTATTCGGCGTCGCGCACGATCCGCTTGAACATGTTGTTGGCGACCTTCACCTCGACGAAATCGAAATCCACCAGGTCGGAGCGGACCTCGCCCTTCTTCAGCGCCTGGGTGTTGGCATAGTTGCCCAGCATCGTATGCAGCGTCGGCTTGTCCCGGTCGGTCACGGCGTCGCGCTCCTTCACTTGGCCAGGGCCGGGTAGAGGGTCTGGGCGGTCTTGCCGAAAATCCAATCCTGGTCGGCCTGCGCCAGCGAGGCGAGCGAACTCTTCGCCAAGGCGAGCAGCTCGGGCAGCGAGCCTTCCGATGAGGGATAGTTGGAGCCCCAGGCGAGCCGCTGCGCGCCGAATGTGGCGACCAGCCTGGCGAAGAAGGTCTCCGGCGTCGCCTTGCCGTTGCGCGACTCGATGAAGCTGCGCGGGGTGAGCTTGAGATAGACCGACGGATAGCGCGCGAGCTCGAACAGGCTGTCGGCGGCCGCATAGGGTGGCCCGTCTTGCAGCACCGGTCGCGCCATGTGGTCGAGGATGATCCGCACCTTGGGAAAGCGCTCGGTCATCTTGATCATCTGCGGAAACGCCTTGGCGGACATCTGCAGGCAGATCGAGAGCCCGAGTTCGCCGGCGGTTTCCCAGGCCGGATAGGTCTTCGGGTCGTCGAGCCACGACGCCTGGTCGGGCATGGTGCTGCCGATGGTGAACAACCGCATGCCGGCGAGCCCGCGGCCGACCCAGTGGCGCATGCGCTCGGGCGCGTCCGGCGCCATCACATCGACCGAGAAGACGCCGGTGAAACGGTCGGGATGCGCCGCGACGGCGTCCG
>DATBBS010000267.1:0-9327 GCA_036270895.1 Xanthobacteraceae bacterium | reverse complement strand
GCCGCTCGCGCCCGCCGAATTGCTCGAGGTCTCGATGATCGCCTCGATCGCCGCCCAGCTCGACGGCGGCGCGCTCACCAACCGGCGGCCGTTCCGCGCGCCGCATCATTCCGCCAGCATGCCGGCGCTGGTCGGCGGCGGCTTGCGCGCCAAGCCGGGCGAGATCTCTCTCGCGCATGGGGGCGTGCTCTTTCTCGACGAGTTTCCCGAATTCGATCCGCGCGTGCTCGACTCGCTGCGCCAGCCGCTGGAGACCGGCGAGGTCGCGATCGCGCGCGCGAACCACCGGGTTACCTATCCGGCGCGCTTCATGCTGATCGCCGCCATGAATCCCTGCCGCTGCGGGCGCGCCAGCGAGCCCGGCTTCACTTGCCATCGCGGCCAGATGACCCGCTGCACCGCCGAATACCAGGCGCGCCTGTCGGGACCGCTGCTCGACCGCATCGACCTGCATATCGAGGTGCCGGCGGTCACCGCCGGCGACCTCATCCTGCCGCCGCCGCAGGAGGGCAGCCGCGAGGTCGCGGCGCGGGTCGCGCGCGCCCGCGAGATCCAGGCCGAGCGCTACGCCGCGCTCGGGCTCGCGCAGGTGCGCACCAACGCGGGCGCGCAGGGCGCCGTGCTCGACGAGGTCGCCAAACTCGACACCGCCTCGCTCGCGCTGATCCACGACGCCGCCGACGCCATGCGGCTCACCGCGCGCGGCTATCACCGGGTGCTGCGCGTCGCCCGCACGCTCGCCGATCTCGACGGCGCCGAGCGGGTCAGCCGCGTGCATCTCGCCGAGGCGCTGTCCTACCGCGCGCTCACCGACGAGGTGCGACGGGCGGCGTGAGCCGAGCTCCGCGCCGAGCGAGACCGACGTGCCCTCCCGAGCTATGCTACGTTCACCGTCATTCTGCGATTTCCATCGCGCCGCTATGGTGACGAGCACGAACCGAGGTTCGCCATGACGTTCAAGTCCTGTATCGGCCGGCTCATCGCGCCGCTCATCGCGCTTCTTCTGATCGCCGCGCCGCCGGTGCGCGCCGCTGACGATGCGCGCAAGGTGAGCATCGTGTCGTTCGGCCTTTTCGGCGATCAGGACGTGTTCAGAAGCGAGGCGACCGGCGCCGCGCAGGTCGTCGCGGCTCGTTTCGGAGGCGGGCCCGTCGACGTGCGATACAATTCGAAGCGAGGCGGAAGCGCAACGATCGAAACCCTGGCAGCGTCTTTGCAAGCCGCCGCCGAAGGAATGAACGCCGACAGGGACGTTCTCTTTCTGATTCTCACCTCACACGGCTCCCGCGGCGGCCTGGCCATCAAAGCGGGACGACGCACGCAAACACTCACTCCCTCTCGTCTGGCCGACATGTTGCAGCGGACGGGCGTGCGACACCAAGTGGTGGTCATCTCGGCCTGCTATTCGGGCGTCTTCATCCCTCGTCTGGCCAACCCTGATGTGCTGGTCATCACGGCGGCCGATGCCGACCATCCGTCCTTCGGCTGCCAGGACAAGGCCAAATGGACCTATTTCGGCGACGCTTTTTTCAACATCGCGCTGCGACGAGCCGAAAGCATGAAGGACGCCTTTGTGGTCGCGCACGCGCTCGTCCGCAAGCGAGAGCTGCACGAGCGCTTCGAGCCGTCGAACCCCCAAATGGCAGGCGGCGCAAACGTGCAGCCGTTGCTCACCGTGCGTCCTTGAACCGTTCGCCGAGGCGCTGTGTGGCGCTGGCGGACGAGGTGGGCCGGGCGCTCGCCGCTTGGCCCTTAACGGCTCACCCCGTGTTGGCGTGAGCGGGGATTTCAGGCGCAGCGGTTAGGCGTTGCGTTGCACGTTTTTTTGAACCTATTTACCCGTCGACCGCGACCCCCATCACCACAAGGAGACAGCATGGCGAGCGACCTGGATGCCCGGGCGGCGGGCGCGCGCAGGCTCGAGAATAAAGTGTGTGTCGTCACCGGCGCCGGCCAGGGAATCGGACGGGCCACGGCACGGCGCCTGGGCCAGGAAGGCGGCAGGATCGTCGTCGCCGACCGGGTCGACGCGAGCGCGACCGAGACGGTGGCCGAGCTGCGCCAGCATGGCGTCGACGCCACCAAGGTGATCGTCGATCTCGCCACCTTCGCGGGCGCGCAGGCGCTGATGAGCGAGGCGCGCAAGGCCTTCGGCCGGATCGACGTGCTGGTGAACAATGTGGGCGGCACGATCTGGATCAAGCCGTTTCACCTCTACGTCGCCGAGGAAGTGGAGCTGGAGCTCCAACGTTCGCTCTATCCGACGATGTGGTGCTGCCTGGCGGTGCTGCCGATCATGATGGAGCAGAAGGCTGGCGCGATCGTCAATGTCGGCTCGCAGTCGACCCGCGGCTTGTACCGGCTGCCCTACGCCACCGCCAAAGGCGGGATCGTGGCGCTGGGCAAGGTCCTGGCGATGGAATATGGCCGCCACGGCATTCGGGTGAACACGATGGCGCCGGGCGGCACCGAGATCACCGACCGCGTGACGCCGCGCCAGTTCATCGCGCCCGGCCGCATGGCGGACGACGGCGCCGCCGACGCGGCCGAACAATACCGGCACGAGATGGCGGAGGACATCCGCAACCAGCAAGCCTTGCGGCGGCGCGGCCTGCCCGACGAGCAGGCGGCCGCCATCGCGTTCCTCGCCTCCGATGACGCGAGCTTCATCACCGGCCAGGTGATCAATTGCAGCGGCGGGCAATCCTAGACACCGGCCGGACGCGCGGAACTGGCGGATGGTGGCCCGCATTGAAGGAGAGTGGGCCCGCGCCGGGCGGACCATTGTCGAGGAATTCCATGAACGGCCGCGAGCGGAACTCGGAAATGCCGTCGTGTCGGGCACGACGAGCGCTCCTCAGGCTGACCGCGGTGCTGATGTTCGGTGTGGCGTCGTTCCCGTTCACATCAAGGGCGATGGCCGAGGAGGTTTCGCTCGATCAGCTGCCCGGCGCGCGCATCGACGGCAATTGGTTTCGCTACGCCAACCGCAAGGCGGGCGTCGCCATCGACATCCCCGCCAAGGGATTTGGCTACGACGCACCGGCCGGCGGCGCGGATCTCACTCTGACGTCGAACGATGGCGCGGTCACCATCACGGTGTCGGCGCACGGCGTCAGCAACGTATTGGGAACCGCGACGAACGACGCCCGCCATTCCGTGGCGCGGCTGTTCGATACCGCGGTCGACAATGCCAGACGGAAAAACGGCGCCATCACCTACAAGGTAAAGAAAGACAATTTTTTCGTGCTGTCGGGCGTGGTCGACGACAACACCTATTACGAGCGCCTCAACGTGTCGCCGTCATGCCCGGATGGTTTTGCTGCCTTGCGGGTGTTTCATCGCAAGTCGCTGACCTCGCGCCTCGACAAGCTGGTGACACGGATGTCGCTGTCGCTGCGGGCGACGTGTCAGAGCCAGGAGGGACCGGCCTGATCGCGCGGTCTTGAATCGGAAACGGCCGGCCCGAGGGCCGGCCGTGTCCATATGATGCGGTGAGCCGCATCAAGACGTCAGTTGTGGCCGACGAGCTGGAAATCGGACTGCGTCTGCGACTGCGCGGGAGCCTGGTGGCCACCCTTGCGGGCCGACGCATAGGCGCCCGCCGGGACGGTCACTTGCGGAATGTAACGGCCGCTATCGCGCAGCTCGGTGGCGGTGTCCTGGTCGCCCGCGAAGGCCGGGGCCGCCACGATCGTGATGAGGGCGGCGAGCGCCGCGATATTGATCTTGCTGGTCATGTTGGTCTCTCCTGATTGCACCGGGACGAGGAGGTCCCGGAAGATTTCGATCCAGGTGGCCGGGGCGCTCTCGCCTCCGCGCTGCATCGATGGCAGCTACATAGCGCGCTATTGTCTTGTACGCAATGGAATTGTATACGATATAAATGCAAGGCAGCCATGCAAAATTAGATTGTGCGCAATATATTGGTGTCAAAGGATAATCGCTATATGGTGGGGGCGGTAATGGGCGCTGGGGGATTGCCGTTGCGGCCTGCGGAGAAACGGCCATGACAAGAAATACGCCGACCAACCGGGACGGTGAGGCGTCCCAACTTAACGACATGCTGTGCTTCACGGTCTATTCGACCGCGCATGCCTTCAACCGCGTCTACAAGCCGCTGCTCGACGCCCTGCAGCTCACCTATCCGCAATATCTGGTGATGCTCGGCCTGTGGGAGCGCGACGGCGTGACGGTCAAGCAGATCGGCGAACAGCTCCATCTCGATTCAGGCACCCTCACCCCGCTGCTGAAGCGGCTGGAGTCCGCCGGGCTCGTGCGGCGCGCGCGCGATGCCGCGGACGAACGCCAGGTGCGGATCAGCATCACGCCGAAGGGGACGGCTTTGCGCGAGAAAGCCCGCACCGTCGGGCATGGCGTGGTCGACGCCTGCCAGCAATCGCGCGACGAATTGAAGGCGCTTAACGCGCAACTGGTGAAGTTGCGTGACAAGCTGAACGCCAGCTGACGGGCGCCAGCGAGCGTGCCTTGCGAAAAATTACCGGTCCGCGCGGCCGATCACGTCCATGAGCTCGGCCACCTTGCGGCGCTGATCCGCCTTGTTGCCGGCCGCGATCGCGTGCTCGACGCAATGCCCCACATGGTCGCGCAGGATCTCCTCCTCGAGCCGGCGCAAGGCCGCCCGCACCGCCGAGACCTGCGTCACGATGTCGATGCAATAGCGGTCATCCTCGACCATGCGCGCCAATCCGCGCACCTGGCCCTCGATGCGGCCGAGACGCTTGAGGCACGAGGCCTTGGCTTCCGTCTGCATGTCGGTTATATACCCCTACGGGGTATAGGTGTCAAGGCGGACCGGACCGATGGAACATTCCTCCTCGTCGCATGGCGTAGCGAAACCTGGCTGCTGTTCGCACGGCGCCAGCGCGCCGGCCGGCCACCTCGCAACGGATCCGGTCTGCCGCATGAGCGTGGACCCGGCGACCGCCAGGCACCGCGCCGAGCACGGCGGCGAAACCTATTATTTCTGCAGCGCCGGCTGCCGGGCCAAATTCGCGGCTGACCCCGCGAGGTATCTCGGCCCGACGCCGGCGCCTGCCGCGCCGGCGCCCGCCGGCGCCATCTACACCTGCCCGATGCATCCCGAGATCCGCCAGGCCGGCCCTGGCGCCTGCCCGATCTGCGGCATGGCGCTCGAGCCGGTGATCGCGTCGGCCGAGAGCGGGCCCAATCCCGAGCTCGCCGACATGACGCGCCGCTTCTGGGTCGCGCTCGCGCTTGCGGCACCCGTGGTGGCGCTCGAGATGGGGGCGCATATCGCGGGCGCGCATCGCTGGGTCGATCCGGCATGGTCCGGCCTCATCCAGTTCGCCTTCGCGAGCCCGGTGGTGCTGTGGGCGGGCTGGCCGTTCTTCGAACGCGGCGCGCGCTCGCTTGTCAGTCGCCATCTCAACATGTTCACGTTGATCGCCATGGGAACCGGCGTCGCCTACGGCTACAGCGTGGTCGCGACCTTCTGGCCGGGCTTGTTTCCCGCCGCGTTCCGCGCCCATGACGGCGTCGTCGCGGTCTATTTCGAGGCCGCCGCCGTCATCACAACGCTGGTGCTGCTCGGCCAGGTGCTTGAGTTGCGCGCGCGCGAGCACACCTCGGGGGCGATCCGCGCGCTCCTCGACCTCGCCCCGAAGACGGCGCGGCGCGTCACTCCGGGCGGCGCCGACCAGGAGGTCGCGATCGACACCGTGGCGGTCGGCGATCTCCTGCGGTTGCGCCCGGGCGAAAAAATCCCGCTCGACGGCACGCTGACCGAAGGCCACTCCACCGTCGACGAGTCGATGGTGACGGGCGAATCGATGCCGGTCCGCAAGCGCGCCGGCGATTCCGTGGTGGGCGGCACCCTCAACGGCGCCGGCAGCTTTGTGATGCGGGCGGAGCGGATCGGCCGCGACACCGTGCTGGCCCAGATCGTCCAGATGGTGGCGAGCGCGCAACGCTCGCGCGCGCCCGTCCAGCGTCTCGCCGATCGGGTCGCGGGGTGGTTCGTGCCCGCCGTGATCGCGGTCGCGCTGGCCGCCTTTACGGCCTGGTCGCTCTACGGCCCGGAGCCGCGGCTCGCCTATGGGCTGGTGGCGGCCGTCACGGTGCTGATCATCGCCTGTCCCTGCGCGCTCGGCCTCGCCACCCCGATGTCGATCATGGTCGGGGTCGGCCGCGGTGCCCAGGCCGGGGTTCTGGTCAAGAATGCCGAGGCGCTCGAGCGGATGGAAAGCGTCACCACCCTGGTGGTGGACAAGACCGGCACCTTGACGGAAGGCAAGCCGAAGCTCGTCGCCATCCTGCGCGCGGAAGGGATCGCCGAGGACGAGCTGCTGCGGCTTGCCGCCAGCGTCGAGCGCGCGAGCGAGCACCCGCTCGGCCGCGCCATCGTGGAAGCCGCCGCCGCGCGCGCCATTGCGCTCGCGCCGGTCGCCGACTTCGACGCGCCGAGCGGCAAGGGCGTGAGCGCGACGGTCGAAGGCCGGCCAGTGGCGCTCGGCAACGCCGCCTTGCTGGCGGAGCTCGGCATCGCGGCCGGCGCATTGGAGAGCGACGCCGAGCGGCTGCGCCATGACGGCGCCACCGTGGTGCTGGTGGCGATCGACGGGCGCCTCGCAGGCGCGATCGCGATCGCGGATCCAGTCAAGGAAACCACCCCGGAGGCGCTGACGGCGCTGCAACGGCTGGGCATCCGCGTCGTCATGCTCACCGGCGACAACCGCGCGACCGCGCTGGCCGTCGCGCGCCGCCTCGGGATCACCAAGATCGCGGCGGACGTTCTGCCGGCGCAGAAGACCGCGGCCATCAACAGGCTCCGGCGCGACGGCGAAGTCGTCGCGATGGCGGGCGACGGCACCAACGACGCGCCCGCGCTGGCGGCGGCCGATGTCGGGATCGCGATGGGCAGCGGCACCGATGTGGCGATGGAAAGCGCCGGCATCACGCTCCTCAAGGGCGATCTCAACGGCATCGTGCGGGCGCGCACGCTGTCGCGCGCCGTCATGCGCAATATCCGGCAGAACCTCGTGCTGGCTTTCGTCTACAACGCGCTCGGCGTCCCGATCGCGGCGGGAATTCTCTATCCGGTTTTCGGCATCCTGCTGTCGCCCGTCATGGCGGCGGCCGCGATGGCGCTGTCATCGGTCAGCGTGGTCGGCAACGCGCTGCGGCTGGGGACGACAAGATTGCGGTGATGGCGCCCTTGCGGGGCGCCTCAAGCCACCGAAGCTACACCGTCGCGCGTCGGGTCGCGGCCGACCGCATCCGCATAGGCCCCGATCGGCAGCGGCTTGCCGATCAGATAGCCCTGCACGGCGCTGCAGGCCTCCGCCGAGAGGAAGGAGAGCTGCCTGTTGGTCTCGACGCCCTCGGCGATCACCGGCAGGTCGAGACCGCGTCCGAGCCCGATCACGGCGCGCACGATGGTCGCCGATTGCGGGCTGCTGTCGAGGCTGGAGATGAAGGACCGGTCGATCTTGATCTTGTCGAACGCGAAGGCCTGGAGGTTGGACAGGGACGAATAGCCGGTTCCGAAGTCGTCCATGGCGATTTGCACGCCGAGCAGCTTGAGGCGGCGCAGGATGGTGAGGCCGCGCGCCAGGTCGTCGATCAGCACGCTCTCGGTGATCTCGAGCTCGAGGCGTCCCGGCGCGAGCCCGGTCTCGAGCAGCACCGAATGGACGAGCCCGGGCAGATCGCCGTGCCGGAACTGGACCGGCGAGAGGTTGACGGCGATGTTCAGGGGTTTCGGCCACGACGCCGCCTCGCGGCAGGACTCGCGCAGCACCCATTCGCCGATCGGCAGAATGAGACCGCTCTCCTCGGCGGCCGGGATGAACATGTCGGGGGCGATCAGGCCGCGCGTCGGATGCCGCCAGCGGACCAGCGCCTCGAAGCCGGTGATCTCGCCGTCCATGCGGGCCTGCGGCTGATAATAGACCACGAGCTCGCCGCGTTCGGCCGCGGTCTGCAGGTCCTGCACCATGACGCGGCGTTCGCGCAGGCGCTGGTCCATCTCGGCCTCGAAGAAGCGGATCGTGCCGCGTCCGCCGCCTTTCGCGCGATGGAGCGCCGCATCCGCATTGCCGAGCAGCGACGACGCATCGGTTCCGTCGGCCGGGTAGATCGCGATTCCGATGCTCAGCCCGATGCGCAGCCGGTGGCCGTCGATCTCGAAGTCGTCCGCGGCGCTCGCCAGCAGGCGCTCCGCGAGCTCGTGCGCGCTCGCCGCATGTGAACCTTCGCTGATGATGAGCGCAAATTCGTCGCCGCCCAGGCGCGCCAGAAATGCCCCTTCGGCGGCGGCGCCGAGACGGCCGGAGACCGCGCACAGGAGCTTGTCGCCGATCGTATGGCCGAATACGTCGTTGATCTCCTTGAAGCGATCGAGGTCGACGGAGAGGAGCGCGAAGGAATCCTTTTCCTTCGCGGCGCGCGCGAGCGTCGTGGCGAGGCACTCGCCGAAGGCGGCGCGATTGGGCAGATCGGTCAGCGCGTCGTAATGCGCCATATGGGCGATGCGGGCCTCGGCGCGCTTGCGCTCGGTCACGTCCTGCAGCACGTTCACCAGATATTGCGGCACGCCGTCGTCGCCGATGATCGGCAAACGCGTCGACGTCACCAGGCGGGTGCCGTTGCCGGGCGACTCGATCGGATGGACGTCGAAGAATTCCTGCTCGCGCGTCGCCAGGAGCCGGTTGTCGTGCTGGTCGACGATGTCCGCGTCGGCCTTCGCAAATACCTCTTGCGCCGTCCGGCCGATCATCTGGTCGCGCGACAGGCCGAAATTCTCCTCGACCGGCCGGTTGATCAGCACATAACGCCGGTCGCCCGCGTTCTTCACGATGATCGGCACCGGAACATTCTCGATCACCGTGTTGAGGAAGTTCCTGGTCTTTTCCAGCTCTTTTTGGGCGCGATGGCGCTCGGTGATGTCCTCATGCGTCACCACCCAGCCGCCGGCCGCCATCGGCTGGCTCAGGACCGCGATGATGCGGCCGTCGCTGAGCTCGAGGACTTTGCGCGACGGATTGCGGTCGGTCTGCAGGGCCGCGGTCAGCTCGGCGATGTATTGCTCGGGATCGGCTTCGAAGAAGGTGCCTTGGGCGATGCGGTGCTCGACCAGTCCGCGAATGGTGCATCCCGGCTTCACGACGTCGGGCGAGAGCCGATACATCTGCATGTAGCGCTCGTTGAACAGCACGAGCCGGGCCTGCGCGTCGAACATGTTGACGCCCTGGATCATGTTGTTGAGCGCCGCGTCGAGCAGCAGGTTGCGGTCCTGCAGCAGGCCCTGGGCGCGGCGGTCGCCCAGGCTCGCCACGATGGCCA
>DATBBS010000266.1:0-4515 GCA_036270895.1 Xanthobacteraceae bacterium | reverse complement strand
CGCTGCACCATCGCGGCCACCTCCTGCTGGCGATCCTTCAAGGCGAGAAAGCGGATCGATTCCGGCAGCCAGGTCGCGATGACGCCGGCGAGCAGCAGCGGCACGAACCCGCCGAAATAGAACAGGATCGGCCATCCGTAGTGCGGCATCAGGTAGGCGGCGATCAGGCCGGGCAGCGAGCCCCCGATGGTGATGCCGGCGAAGCTCACGATAACAGCGGTGGCCTGCAGGCGGCGCGGGGCGAATTCGGCATTGAGCGCGATGACATTCGGCAAGAGGCCGCCGATGCCGACGCCGGCAAAGAAGCGCAGGATTCCGAGCTGCCACAGCGAGGTCGACCAGGCGGCCGCCAGCGTGAAGGCGCCGAACACGACGTAGGAGCACAGGATCGCGGTCTTGCGGCCGAAGCGGTCGCCCATGTGGCCGAGCAGCGGCGCGCCGAACAGCATGCCGAACAGGCTCGCGCCCAGCACCGGCCCGAATGCGCCGGGATTCTGGATGCCCCAGGCCTTGATCAAGGGCGGGACCGCGAAGGCCGCGACCGTGATGTCGAAGCCGTCGACCATGATCACCAGGAAGGACACCACCACGAGCTGGAAATTGAAGGCGTTGAGCTCGCGCTTGTCGATGAAGTCCGTGACGTCGATCGTTTGTTGCGATGCCATGTGAGCCTCCCCCCTTGTCGGGTTGATCGTAGGGTGGGTTGAGCGAAAGCGAAACCCACCGACGCACGTTCACTGTTCGCAACGCATCGATTCCGCCGGTGGTGGGTTTCCGGTGGGTTTCCCCCGCTTTCGCGGGGCTCAACCCACCCTATCCCCTACTCGGCTTTCGCCCCCGAGCGGCGCACGATGTCCGACCACTTGGTTTCTTCCCGGTCGATGTCGGCGGCGTATTCGTCCGGCGTCATGCCCATGACCTCGGCCCCGTCGGTGGCGATGCGCGCCTGGGTGTCGGGCGACGCGATCGCGGCGCGCAGCGCGGCGGCGAGCTTGTCCACGATCGGCCTGGGGGTGCCGGCCGGCGCCACGATGCCGTAATGCAGGACGGCCGCGTAGCCGGGCAATCCGGATTCGGCGACCGTGGGAAGATCGGGGAAAATCTTCGAGCGTTCCGGCCCGGTGACGGCGAGCGCGCGCACCTTGCCGTCCTTGACCAGGCCGATCGCCGGCGGCAGCGAGCTGAAATAGATCGCCACATGGCCGCCGATGAGATCGGTGAGCGCCGGGGCGCTGCCCTTGTAGGGAATGTGGGTCAGCTTCATGCCCGCCATGAAGGCGAACAGCTCGGCGCCGAGATGGATGCCGCTGCCGACGCCCGCCGACGCATAATTGAGCTTGCCCGGCTCGCGCCTGGCGAGCGCGATCAACTCGGCGATGTTCTTGGCCGGCACCGCTGGGTTGACCAGCAAGACCAGTGCGCTGGTGGCGATCAACCCGACGGGGGCGAAATCCTTGCGCGGGTCGTAACCCACATTGGGATAGAGCGTGGGGTCGATCGCGAGCGTGCCGGTGCCGCCCAGCCCGAGCGTATAGCCGTCGGGCTCGGCGCGCGCGACCTGGCGCGTCGCGATGCTGCCGCCGGCGCCGCCGCGATTCTCGATCACGATCTGCTGGCCGAGCGTCGCGCTCATGCGGTCGGCGACGACGCGCGCCATCGCATCATTCCCGCCGCCCGCCGTGTAGGGGACGATCAGGGTGATGGGGCGGGTCGGGTAATCCTGCGCGCCGGCGGGCGCCGCGAGGGCGAGGACCGCCGCCAGCGCAACACTCCATCGCGTGGTCACTGGTGCGGTCATCGTCCTGCCTTCACTGTTCCGGCTTCCAGCCGATCGATCTGGCGAGGGTCGACCATTTGGTCTCCTCGGCGTCGATGTCGGCCGCGTAGTCCTCGGGCGTGCTCAGCCATGGCTCGGCGCCCTCGTTGGCGAGCCGCTTGCGCACCTCGTCGGTCGCGAGCGCCGTGTTGAGCTCGCGGTTGAGACGCTCGACGATCGGGCGCGGCGTGCCGGCCGGCGCCACCAGGCCGTAATGCAGCCCGACCTGGTAGCCGGCGAGGCCGGACTCGGCGATGGTCGGCACGTCGGGCAGCAGCGGCGAGCGTTTCGTGCCGGTGGTCGCCAGCGCGCGCAGCTTTCCGGCCGCGATCGCCCCATAGGCGACGGGGATCGGCGAGAAGGCCATGCGGACATGGCCGCCGATGAGATCGTTGATGAGCGGGGCCGTGCCCTTGTAGGGAATCTGCGTCAGCTTCACGCCCGCCATATGGGCAAAGAGCTCGGCCGCCAGCTGGTTGATCGAGCCGACGCCGGGCGAGCCGTATTGGAACGGCGCGTCGCCGGCCTTGAGCAGCGCGATCAATTCGGCGACCGACCGCACCGGCAGGCCAGGGTGCATCGACAGCACGCTGGGCGAGGACGAGATCAACCCGATCGGCGCGAAATCCTTGCGCACGTCGTAGCCCAGATTGGCATACATGCTGGGCGCCGTGGACAAGGTCGAGGTGAAGGCCAGGAGGATGGTGTAGCCGTCGGGGTCCGCATGGGCGACCTGGCGCGTCCCGATGGTGCCGCCCGCGCCGCCGCCGCGGTTGTCCACGATCACCTGCTGGCCGAGCGCATCGGCGAGCTTGTCGGCGACGATCCGCGCCATGATGGTGTTGGTGCCGCCGGCCGGAAACGGAACCACCAGGGTGATCGGCCGGCTGGGGTAGTCGTCGGCGCGGGCGGCGGAGAAGAAGCCGACGAGCGCGAGTGCGATAGCGGCGCGCGCCACGATAGCGATCCCGCGACACGAAACGCGCGGCCTTCTGTTCCCCTCCCCCCGCGCGCCCTCGGGTCTTGCCTTCGGCAAGCCCAAGGACAGGCTCCGCGCGTGGCGGGGAGGGGCTAGAGGTGGGGGGCGGCCGCAAACTCGGAGCGAGTGTAGTCCCCCCACCCTGTCCGTCGCAGCTTCGCTGCGCCGGCCGAGCCTCCCCGCCAATGGGCGGGAGGGTAGAAGCGCAGCGCCCGCGTTCAATTCAGAATACCCGAACATGCGTGCCTCGGAGATGGCTCCGCCGCGGACTTCACTCCGCCTTGGCGCCCGATGCCTTCACGACCTTGGCCCACTGCGTCTCTTCGCGGTCGATGTCGGCGCCATACTCGGCCGGGGTGCTCGGCAGCGGCTCGGCGCCTTCGATCGCGAGCCGCTTGCGCACGTCGTCGGACGCGAGCGCGATATTGAGCTCCTTGTTCAATCGCTCGATGATCAGCTGCGGCGTGCCGGCCGGCGCGATCAGCCCGTAGCGCAGCACAGCCTCGAAGCCCGGGAGGCCGGAATCGGCGATGGTCGGCACGTCGGGCAGCAGGCTCGAGCGCGTCAGGCTCGTGACGGCGAGCATGCGCAGGCTTCCGGCGGCCGCCTGCTCATGGCTCGCCGGGATCGGCGCGAACGCCATCGGGATGTGGCCGCCGAGCAGATCGGTGATGGCGGGGCCGGTCCCCTTATAGGGAATGTGGATGAGCTTGATGCCGGCGCGGGTCGCGAAATATTCGCCCGCGAGGTGGCTGACGGTGCCGACGCCGGCCGAGCCGAAATTGACCTTGCCGGGATTGGCCTTTCCATAGGCGATCAGCTCGGCGATCGACCTGGCAGGAAACGACGGATGCACGACGAGCGAATTCGGCGCGGTCCCGATGCGCCCGATCGGCGCGAAATCCTTTCGCGGATCGAAGCCCAGATTGTCGTAGAGGCTCGGCGCGATCGCGAGCGGGCCCGTATAGCCGAGGCCGATGGTGTAGCCGTCCGGCGCGCTTTTCGCGACCGACCGGGTGCCGACCGTGCCGCCCGCGCCGCCGCGGTTGTCGATGACCATCTGCTGGCCCAGCAGCTCGCCCAGCTTGTCGGCGACGATGCGCATCACGAGGTTGGTGCTGCCGCCCGGCGGGAACGGCACCACGACGGTGATCGGACGGCTGGGATAATCCTGCGCCGACGCCGGGACCGACAGGCAGACGGCGGCAAGCGCCACGATGGTGTAAAAAATCCCGCCGATCCGCATGACGCTTCTTTCCCTGGGCTGTTTCGACGTCTTCTTGTTCCGCACGGAGCTTATCACTCCCGCGCGGGGCGCTTCCACGGGGCCTGCCGCGGTTCCCTGCGGCAGATCAGCCCGCGAGCGCGCGCGTGGTGTCGTCGAACAGCTCGTCGACCGTGAGCCGCCGGGCGATGAATTTCTGCACCAGCGAATACTCGATCGCGAGCTCCAGGGACTTGCGCACATTCTCGATGCCGAAGCGCAGCGGATCGAGCTTGCCGTCCTTGGACGAATCCATGGCGCGCCGGCTCGCCAGCACCATGCGGTAGACCTCGCGGACCACATCGGGGCGTGATGTGACGATCGAGTCGCGCATCACCAGCATGTGGTTGATCGGCACGCCGCCATGGGTCTCGGCCCATTTGCGGCTGACCTCCTCGGCGTCGGGGACGACCTGCTTCAGGCGCGGATCGGAGCGGTCGGTGATGATGGCGGCGT
>DATBBS010000265.1:0-1805 GCA_036270895.1 Xanthobacteraceae bacterium | reverse complement strand
TTGTTGACGAGGATGTCGGGGTTCGGGCAGGCGGCCAGTGCCGCGGCGCGGCCGGCCTCGGTGGAGATGTCGCCGGCGACCGCCGTCACCTTGGCACCAGTCTCCTTGCGGATCTCCTCGGCTGTTTGCTCGAGGGTCTCGGAGGTGCGCGCGGTAATCGTCAACTCGACGCCGGCCCGCCCCAGCGACATCGCACAGGCCCGGCCCAACCCCTTGCTCGCCGCACACACCAGGGCCTTGCGGCCGCGAATTCTCAAATCCAACATGGCATCCTCCACTCAGATCTCGGGATGGTATTATATTAAGAGTGATGAAACTGACCCTGATCCTCGACCCGGCGCCGATCGGCGTGCGCGCCAGCTTGATAGAAGAATGGGACGAGGTCGTCCGCAACACCAGGATGGAGCCGCGGGTCCGGCTGTTCGACAGAGAGGAAGAGGCGCTTGCTTGGGGGCGCTTGCTGGCTCACCGCCGCGGGCTGAAACAACTGTTCTTGACCGACAACAGAAAGAAGCCGCCGGCGGGGGGCCCCGGTCCGACGCATCAACTGTCTGATCAATAGCCTGTCTGATCAATAGCCAGGGGGCGCTCCGGGATAGGCCCCGGGATAAGCCCCTGGTGGATAGCTCCCTTGCCCGTAGGGCGGCGGCCCTGGCGGACCATATGGGCCATACGAGGACGGGCCCGGTGGGCGCGAATAGGGCGACTGGGCCGGCGGTCCCGATAAACCGGGCACCTGGTTGCCATGGGCACTCATGCACTCGGCGTACATGACGTCGTATTGCTGCTGCAGCGACATCTGCGCAAAGCCGGTCTGGCTGCCACCCAGCGCCGTGCCGACTACCGCGCCGGAGGCGGCGCCGATCCCAGCGCCGCGGCCGGCATTGCCATGCCAGCCGCCGCCGACGGCGGCGCCAAGGCCCGCTCCGAGGGCGGTGGTGATCAGTGCGGTCCCTACCGCTTGATTATTGGCAGCAGCGGCCGCAGGCGCGGTCTGCGCCGCGGCATATTGCTGGCAGGCCGCTTGATCGGCCGCAAAGGCGTCGAAGTTCTTGTTCGGTCCGGGCGCGGCGGCGATGGTCGGCCCTGCCGGCGGCGCAACACACGCAGCCAACGAAATCGCCGCAGCCACTGCGGCCGCTACCCGTCGATCGATAGGTCTCATTTTTCCTCCCGCTTCCTCCACGCACGCCGATCTTGCGGCCGGTGTTTCTATGCACGCAAGCGGTAAGCGATCCCTTAAATAGGGATGGACGCTAGTGTCCGCCGCCGATCGCCCCCGGTCCCGGCAATTCGCCCTGATAGCCCGGCGAATCGGGCGACGGCGAGAAACCGGGCACGACGTAGCCCCTGGCATACATGCACTGAGCGTACATCGTGTCGTATGGCAGCGCGTGTTGTGCGGAGGCGTATCCCCGGCAGATCGCCGCTACAGTGGCGGCGCGATCGTAAACCTCGCCTGCCGCTTCCGCGGTCGGGATGGTCCGACCCGCCATGACCATGGCAATAGCGAGCGCCAGGCGGAATGCCCCGAACTTTCGCCGCTCCAAGCCGATTACCCCACCCGGCAGCAACAGCGCGCCGATGATGGTGGTCGCCGCGCCGAGCGCGAAGGCTTTTAGCCGCTCCGCTTCGCCACTGAGTTTGCCCTCCTGCACCAGCCCCGTGACGTAGAGAACGATTTTGATGTTCGGTCTCCATCTATGCACCTTGGCGCAAGCGCATCATGCGGGGTTGATGACAACCTCGCCATCGCGCACTAAGGTCGTGATATGGATGGTGAATTCCTGCCACGATTGGCCGCG
>DATBBS010000264.1:0-2182 GCA_036270895.1 Xanthobacteraceae bacterium | reverse complement strand
GCAGGACGCCAACCGCAATTTCCGCGCCGTCAAGGTATGGGACAAGCGCGAGTTCAAGGATCTCGACGACGACGTCGAGCTCGGCACACGCAACATCAAGATCGCGCTGCGCCGGCTGCGCAAATTCGCCCGCACCGGCGTCCCGGAAGAGCTCGACCTCGATCACACCATCCGCGAGACGGCGCACAAGGGCTATCTCGACATCCATATGCGGCCGGAGCGGCACAACGCCGTGAAGGTGCTTCTGTTCTTTGACGTCGGCGGCTCGATGGACTGGCACATCAAGACGACCGAGGAACTGTTCTCGGCGGCGCGCACCGAATTCAAGCACATGGAGCATTTCTACTTCCACAACTGCCTGTATGAGCGGGTGTGGAAGGAGAACCGGCGGCGCTTCGACCACACGACGCCGACCTGGGACGTGCTGCACACCTATCCGCACGACTACAAGGTGATCTTCGTCGGCGACGCCGCCATGAGCCTCTATGAGATCGTCATGCCGGGCGGTTCGGTCGAGCACATGAATCCGGAGCCCGGCGAGACCTGGATGAATCGTGTCACGCGCACCTATCCGGCCTGCGTCTGGCTCAACCCGGTGCCGGAATCCCAATGGGAACACACCCAGTCGATCCGCGCGATGCGCCAGCTCCTCGGCGGGCGGATGTATCCGCTCACCCTCGAGGGGCTCGATCGGGCCATGCGCGAATTGGTGCGATGAGGGCTTTGGGCTGGGCGGGCCTTGCGATGGCCGGGTGCCCGCGAGGCGCGGGCCGCTGTGCCAACGGGCGCCTGTGGAAAACAGTGTGGCATTTGGGGATCACTCGAGAAAAACTTTCCATCGCCGCCGCTTGAGGCCTCGACTAAACGCCGCGGTTCACTTCTACATGGCCATGTCATCAATAGGGGTAGGCCCCGCATGGTGCGTGGCCCTGGGAATCGAAATGAAAAAACTGACCTTCGTCGTCGCGATGCTGGCTGGCGCTCTGATGCTGATGGGGCAAAGCGTCCGGGCCCAGGAATTCCGTCTGTTTCGCGGCGATCCCGAGCTGATCATTCCGAGCATTGGCGTCGGTCTCGCCACGACCGGGGCATACTTCGCGGTCAGAAACGCAGGCGGCGGGGGCCACCGGATCACTCAGCTCGGCGCCTGGGGTCTTACGACGGTCGGCTGCATGGCGCTCACGCCGATCGTGAGCGGCATCGTGGTGCAGCGCGAGCTCACCCGGCGCGAGGCCCATGTCATGATCGCGGACTGCATCGTGCCGTTCGTCGGCGGCTGGCTCATGCACGCTTATTTCGACGCGCATCCGGAACGTGATTCGGTGCCGCCGCCGGTCGTCAACGTGGCGCACCGCAGACATCACTGAGTTGGGGCGGGGGGTTCGGGCGCGATGATCCGCGCCCGGCGAAAAAGCCGGCCTGAGGGCCGGCTTTTTTGTCTTTGAAATTTGGCTTAACGATCGGGCTTGTGGCGCGACGGGAGGCTCCCATGGTGACGCGCAGGGATTTTCTGGCCGCCGCCGGCATGATGGCGGCCGCGCGGCTCGCGCCGGCATTCGCCCAAGGGGCGGCGACGAGCGGGCCTGATCTCGGGGTGAACCGGCTGGTGCTGCTCGGCACCAAAGGCGGCCCGTCGCTGCCGCTCGGTTACGCCCAAACTCCCTCCGCAAACCTGCTGGTCTACGACAACGTGCCCTATGTGATCGACACCGGCTACGGCGTGAGCCTGAAGCTGGTCGCCGCAAAGTTTCCGCTGCCGTCGCTGCGCTACGTGTTCATCACGCATCATCACTCCGACCACAATGCCGAGTTCGGTCTCCTGCTCGCCAATGCGTGGGCGAGCGGATTGCGCGGCCCGGTCGACGCCTATGGGCCGGCCGGCATGGCGCAACTGGCGAACGGTTTCTGGGACGCCTACAGGTTCGACATCGAGACCCGCATGGCGGACGAGGGGCGGCCTGACCTGCGCAAGCTCGTCGCGGTCCACGAATACTCCGAAGGCGCCGTGATGGCGGCCGCCGGCGTGAAGGTCACGGCGCTGCGCAACATCCATCCGCCGATCACCGAGAGCTTCGCGCTGAAATTCGAGTTTCCCGGCAAGACGATCGTATTTTCCGGCGACACCGCCTATTTTCCACCGCTCGCCGCCTTCGCCAAGGGGGCCGACATCCTGGTGCATGAG
>DATBBS010000263.1:0-5139 GCA_036270895.1 Xanthobacteraceae bacterium | reverse complement strand
ACATTGCGGTTGTGGCTCAGGGGAATCGCCATTACCGAGGGTTGCCCGGGCCATCGCCGGTGTGGAGTTGCGAATGGGACGCCTGACCGCCATCTTCGTGGCGATATGCATGGTGCTGATCGCATTCTCGATCGGCGCCGTGCTTTACCTGCGTTTCGGCGTGAGCGGCGCCGATTCCGCCATCGTGGGGCTCACGGCGCTGACCGCGCTGGCGCTCTATAACGCGGTCTCCACACGTCTGTATGATCGCGGCGATTTCGGCGGACAGCTGAACGATCTGTCGCGCGGAACCGCCCAGCTGGCGCGCCAGGTCGCCGACGTCAACCGTCGCGTGGCGGCGATCGAGGGCAATGCCCATGCGGTGGCCGAGCGGACGCTGGATGCGACCCATCCGATCACGGCCGAAATGGGCGAGGTCGGCGGGCTGATCAAGCAGATCGCCGAGACCGTCGCGGCCCACGACACACAACTGAAGGAACTCGCGCCGGGCGGCGCGGCCGTCGGCGCGACCTCGGTTCCGGCCGTCAAGGCGATGCCGGAGATCCCGATCGCGCCCGTGGTCGCCGCGCCTGCGGCCGACGATCGCGCCCCCAAGCCTGCCGCGGCGAACGAGCTCAAGTCTGTCGAACCCGCCACGCCTGCTGCATTCCAGGCCGCGCCGGTCGAAGCCACGCCGGTCGAAACCAAGCCTGTCCAAGTCCAGCCAACCGACGCCCCGCCCGGCGAGGCTCCGCCGGTCGCGACCGCGGCTTTCGACGCCAAGCCTTCCGAATCCGCCCCCGCCGATCCGAGTCCCGTCGAGGCCGCCTTGAGTCGCATCGGCAGCGGTCGCTTCAAGGACGTGCAGCCGTCCGCCGTCGTCGCGATCATCCGCGAAGCGGTCGAGGCCAATCGGGTCGACCTGTTCCTGCAGCCGATCGTGACGTTGCCGCAGCGCAAGGTGCGCTTCTATGAGGCCGTGGCGCGGCTGCGCGCCGGCGACGGCGAGCAGCTCATGGCCGGCGACTTCCTGTCCCATGCGGAAGCCGGCGGGTTGATGCCCAAGATCGACAACCTGATGGTGTTCCGCTGCGTGCAGGTGGTGCGTCGCCTGTTGTCGAAGAACCGCGAGATCGGCCTGTTCTGCAATGTCTCGGCCACGAGCCTGGCGGATGCCGGCTCGTTTCCGCAATTCCTCGAATTCCTCGAGACCAACAAGGCGATCGCGCCCGCACTGGTCTTCGAGTTCACGCAGTCGGCACTGCGACGGATGAGCCGGACCGAGACCGAGAACCTCGCGGCGCTCGCCCAGCGCGGCTACCGCTTCTCGCTCGACAACGTCACCGACCTGCGGATCGAGCCGCGCGACCTCTCCGAACGGGGCTTCCGTTACGTCAAGGTCCAGGCCTCCCTGCTGCTCAACCGCGCGGCGGCCCCGACCGACATCCATCCGGCGGATTTCGCCGGCCTGTTGTCGCGTTTCGGGATCGATCTCATCGCCGCCAAGATCGAGAACGAGAGCTCGGCGGTCGATCTCCTGGATTACGACGTGAAATTCGGACAAGGGTTCCTGTTCTCGCCGCCTCGGCCGGTGCGCCCGGAGGTGATGCAGGGGGTCAGCGAGCGCAACGACGTGGTCGCCCGCGATGCCGGCCCGCCCGCGGCCGCGACGCCCGTCGCGGGCCATCGCCTGACCTCGCTGGCCCAGCTGGCGCGCGGCGTGGTCGCCCGAGGCTGAGGTCCGGTCTCGCCTGCCTTCGCCAAGGCGGCGGCGGAGCCGCCGCCGCCGCGCCCTGCCATCGCCAAATCAGGTGACGCCGCCGGCCGGATCGTCTAAAGCCGGCGGCCCGGTTCTCCAACCCCCGATCCGATGACTGAATTGCCTCCCTTCATCGACCGCTTCGCCCCGCTGGCGCCGCACTACGACGTCGTCCTGTGCGACGTCTGGGGCGTCGTCCACAACGGCCTGACCGCCTTTCCGGCGGCATGCGATGCGCTCACCCGCTTCCGTGCCGGCGGCGGCACCGTGCTGTTGATCACCAATGCGCCGCGGCCCGCCGACGTGGTGGTGCACCTGCTCGACCGCCTGAAAGTCCCGCATGACGCCTATGACGGCATCGTCAGCTCCGGCGACGTGACGCAGGCGATGATCATCAAGCGGCGCAACGACCGGGTCTTTCACATCGGGCCCGAGCGCGACCATTCGGTCTTCACCGATCTCGGTATTGCGTTCGCGCCGGCCGAGAGCGCCGATTACGTCGTGTGCTCCGGGCTGTTCGACGACGAGAGCGAAACGCCGGAGGACTATCGCGAGCTGTTGGGTGCGATCCGGCGGCGCGATCTGGTGATGGTCTGCGCCAATCCCGATCTCGTGGTGGAACGCGGCGAGCGGCTGGTCTACTGCGCGGGCGCGATCGCCGACCTCTATGGCTCGCTCGGCGGTCAGGTGCTTTACGCCGGCAAGCCGCACCGGCCGATCTACGAGACGGCGCTCGCCAAGGCGGCCGCGACGCGGGGGCAGGGGTCGGCGCTCGGCCGTGTGCTGGCGATCGGGGATTCGGTGCGGACCGACCTCACCGGGGCGGCCGCCTTCGGCATCGATTGCCTGTTCGTGACCGCCGGCATCCACGCCGAGGAGCTGGGCGCGCGCGACAACCCCGACGCCACGGTTTTGCGGACCATATTCGCGGAGGCGAAGGTCTTTCCGCGCGCCGTCACCCGCCGGTTGGCGTGGTGATGGTGATCAGCTGAATGGCTGGTCGGTGGGTTTCGCTCCGCTCAACCCACCCTACAGACGACAGGCCTAGGCCGGGAACACCGCCTCGATCTTGCTCTGCAAGGTCTGCGCGTTGAACGGCTTGACGATGTAATTGTTGACGCCGGCCTTCTTGGCGGCGATCACGTTCTCGGTCTTGGACTCGGCCGTCACCATGATGAAGGGCGTCTTCGACAGGCCGGGGTCGGCGCGGACTTCCTTCAAGAGCTCGTAGCCGGTCATCGGCTCCATGTTCCAGTCCGAGATGACCAGGCCATAACGCTTCTCGCGCATGCGCGCGAGCGCGGCCGAGCCGTCCGCCGCGTCGTCGATATCTTGGAATCCGATCTGCTTGAGCAGATTGCGAATGATGCGGATCATGGTGTTGTAATCGTCCACCACCAGAACCGGCATCGAAAGGTCGACAGCCATCTTCCAAGCTCCTTAACGCCTTACCAGACCGGGGCGCCTTGCGCCCGGATCGCCTCGAATTCAATCCTTTGGACAGGTCCCGCCGTCTGCGCGCCTCTCCCCATCGTGGGCCGAAGCTAGCAGCGCCACTTGAACATCCGGTTAAGGCCACCGCCCACCGGGCCGAAAGATCAGGCGCGCCAAATGGGTCCGAATGTCGAATTGCGCCGCCGCGCCACCCGCCGCATGGTCGCGTTTGCGATTTGTTAACCATGGTGTTTCATGTCCGGTCTTTCCGCCCGACCTCCGGTCGACCCCCGCATGCTCAAGGCGCTCGCCTTCGAGGACCTCCGGGTCGGCATGCGCGAAACACTGCTCAAGACCGTGATGGACACCGACGTGGTGGGATTCGCCCGCATCTCCGGCGACGACAATCCGATCCATCTCTGCGACACCTATGCGGCGGGCTCGCGTTTCGGCGAGCGGATCGCCCATGGACTCTATACGGCGAGCCTGATCTCGGCGGTGCTGGGGACCCGGCTGCCCGGGCCGGGCGCGGTCTATCGCTCGCAGACGCTCAATTTTCACGCGCCGGTCCGGATCGGCGAGGTGGTGACCGTGACGGTCGAGGTGGTCGAGCTCATGCCCCAGGGGCGCAAGGTTCGGCTTGCCTGCGAGGCGACCGTCGATGGCCGCGTGGTGCTCGAGGGCGAGGCGTTGGTATCGGTGCCGGCGCGTTCGGCTTGACTTGCCCGGGCGGCGGACGGCACGGTCGGCCGCGACCTAAAGTTCGTCGGCACCTCAGCTTTCAGCGCCCATGATCGACCGCTCGCCTGCCCGGCCGTCCTTCACCGTCGTTCGCGGCGATATATCGCAGGCTGCGCCGGGCGACGACGCCCTCAAGGGCGCGGTGATCGCGATCGGCAATTTCGAAGGCGTCCATCGCGGCCACCGCGCCGTCATCGACGTGGCGCTGGCGCGCGCCCGCGCGCTCGGCCGCAAGGCCGTGGTGCTGACTTTCGAGCCGCATCCGCGCGCCGTCTTCAGGCCGGACGAGCCGGTCTTCCGGCTGAGCGACGAGACCGCCAAGCTGCGGCTGCTCGCCATGACGGGCCTCGACGGCGCGATCGTGTTGCGTTTCGACGCGGCGCTGGCGGGTTTGTCGGCCGAGGATTTCGTACAGCGGATCCTGATCGAGCGCTTCGCCGTCGCCGCCGTCGTGGTCGGCTTCGATTTCCATTTCGGCCGGGGCCGTGCCGGCTCGCCGGAATTCCTGGCGGCGGCGGGCCGCCGTCACGGCTTCACGGTCGATATCGTGCCGCCCTTCTCCGACGGCGGCACGCGGATTTCCTCCGGCGCGGTGCGCACGGCGCTGGCGGCCGGCGACGTCGAGCAGGCCGCCGGCCTGCTCGGATATCCCTGGTTCGTGAGCGGCGAGGTCGTGCATGGCGACAAGCGCGGCCGCGCGCTCGGCTTTCCGACCGCCAATCTGCGCGTCGACCCCGCCTGCGGGCTCAAGCACGGCATCTATGCGGTCCGGGTCGGAATGCCCGAAAGGGCCGGCGGGAAGCGCCTCGACGGCGTGGCGAGCTTCGGCCGCCGGCCGATGTTCGACACCGGCGTGGTGCTGCTCGAGGTCTTCCTGTTCGATTTCCAGGGCGACATCTATGGCCGGACCCTCGACGTCGCCTTCATTCACTGGATCAGGCCCGAACTCGCCTTCGAGTCGGTCGAGGACCTGGTCCGGCGCATGAACGAGGATTGCGGCCTGGCGCGCGCCGCGTTGGCGCGGGCGCCGGATGCGTTCCCGCCGATCCGCAGCATCGATTCCTGAGGCGTGCGGGCTGCTGGCGGAGCGAATTCAAATCTGCTAGGAACGCGACATGATGGCGCACGCTTCGTTTGCTTCGGTCATCGGGTCGGTCGCTCTGCGAATTATCGGCCCGGCATCCGCTTGACCGTCAGGTCGGCGGATGACCGGGACTGCCGAGCCC
>DATBBS010000262.1:0-10749 GCA_036270895.1 Xanthobacteraceae bacterium | reverse complement strand
GGAGGCGGCGGCTTCTCGAGCGGCGGTGGATTTTCCGGCGGAGGAGGCTCCTCGGGTGGCGGCGGGGCTTCGGGGAGCTGGTGATGAACATTTCGGAACAGGACCGTGAACGCATTTCGACTGCAATTCGCGACGCCGAGGCAAAGACGTCGGGCGAGATCGTCTGTGTGTTGGCACAGAGTTCCTCCGATACCACCGCGCTGCCCATCCTCGTCGCGGCAGCGGTCGCACTTGCGCTGCCTTGGCTGCTGGTGGCCGTCACCGCGATGTCGGTCCACCGGATCCTGTTGCTGCAAGTCGTCGCATTTTTCGCGCTCGCCGTGCTGCTCTGTCTGCCACGCGTGCGGATGGCACTCGTGCCGCGCGCGGCGCGGCGCTCCGTCGCCCATCGCGCCGCCATGGAGCAGTTCCAGATCCGTGGAATCGCGCGCAAGAAAGACCGCACCGGCATTTTGATCTTCGTCTCCCTCGCGGAGCGTTATGCGCGCATCATCGCCGACGAGGGCATTGCGGCCCGGATGCCGCAATCAGAATGGCAGGGCGCCGTCGATGCGCTCGTCTCCCACATGCGCAACGGCCGCATCGCCGACGGATTTATCGCGGCGATCGAGGCATGCGGAAAGGTCCTCGAGACAAACTTCCCGCGGACCGAGACCAGCCGCGATCAACTTCCGGACCGGATCTATTTGGTCTGAAGCAATGGAAGAACAGGCCATCGTGGCTCGGCCCGCCAAGCTCACGATTCGGATGGTCCCCGCCAAGCCGGGCCGGATTGTCATGAGTCGATTCCTGGCGCTTCAGGCTTCAGGTAAACGATCAGGCAACAACAACACAACGCAAGTCCAACCAGCGGATATTTCAGCGCAACGATCGCGGCCGCGGCGAAGATGCATAGCGTGGTGATCGATCGAAAGCGCATGATCCTGCGCTCCTTCGGCGAGACCTCCTTGACCGGAGTTCGATCAAGAAGCTCCCAAATCAAGGAAATGTAAGTCGCGTTTACGAGGAAGAAGACCGTCGCATAGAAGGCGACCGGTTGCGGCGCCAATTCGCTCACCGCCATCCAAGCGGTGGAAAGGGGAAGCAGCGAGCCGGAAAACAGATGCGCGAAATTGAACCACATCAGACCTGGCGTGGCTTCGGTGGCATAACCCATGAGATGGTGGTGATTGGTCCAAACGATCGCGATGAAAACATAACTGACCGCATAGCTGAGCCATCTCGGCCAGAGCGACAGGAGCGCCTCGAAGGTGGGCAGCTCCGGAGGATGCAAGTCCAAAACGAGGACCGTTATCAGAACAGCGAACACCGCGTCGGAGAACAGGCTCAGTCGTTCCGGCGTCCGCCTCACGTGCGGCATGGCTGTCACCCCGCTTCTCAATCGACGCCGGCGCGATGTGCCGCCGAGCCCAGAAGCCCGATTCCGGCACGCCGACTTCCAGACGCGCGTCAGTATGACGAGACTATCACATCGGGAAATCGCGGATGCTTTCGGCAATGTCGCGCGCATGCGTTTCCAAGGCGAAGTGGCCGGTGTCGAGGAAGCGCACGACCGCACGAGGATTGTCGCGCTTGAACGCCTCCGCGCCTGGCGGCAGGAAGAATGGATCATTCTTGCCCCAGACCGCCAGGAGTGGCGGCTTGTGCCTGCGGAAATATTCCTGGAATGACGGATACTGCGCCACGTTGCTCTTGTAGTCGCCCAACAGATCGAGCTGCACGTCGTCGGCACCGGGACGGGCCAAATAGAAGTTGTCGAGGTTCTGGCCGTCCGGCGACACGATCGTCGGGTCTGCCACGCCGTGGGTGTACTGCCAATGCGTCGTCTCGGGCGTGAGAAAGGCGCGGAGGGCCTTTCGGTTCGCCTGCGACGGGTCTTGCCAGTAGGCCCTGATCGGACTCCAGCCCTCGCTGAGACCCTCCTCGTAGGCATTGCCGTTCTGCGAGATGATGGCCGTGATCCGCTCGGGGTGGCGAACGGCGAGCCTGAAGCCTGTCGGCGCGCCGTAGTCGAAGACATAGACGGCAAAACGGCCGAAGCCGATGACCTCGGTAAAGCGCTCGACGACACGAGCGATGTTGTCGAACGTGTAATCGAATTTTTCTCGTGGCGGCATGTCGGACTGCCCGAACCCGGGAAGGTCCGGCGCGACCATATGAAATCTGTCGGCGAGCAGCGGGATGAGGTCACGGAACATGTGGCCCGCGCTGGGGAAGCCGTGCAGCAGCAGCAGCTTCGGCGCATTGGCGGCTCCCGCCTCGCGATAGAAAAGCTTGAAGCCATCGACGTCGGCCGTGCGGTATCTGATAGACGCCATCAAACCCTCCTGTGTCTCCTCGTGGTTCGCTCGACATCACGATGGTTATAGAGCCGGGCGCGACGGCCCGCCGATTGCAGCTCGAAGGACCCGCTTCAGCTGCCGGTTACGGAGCGGATTGCGTCGCGGATGATGTCGGCGACAATTGTCGGCGCGGTGACGCTGGGCGTGTGATCGACGGCATGCGCCTTAATCTTCGCCTTCATCCGCTCCGCCATGTACTGGTGCGTGTCGCGCACGATCATCCGGTCATCTTCGGCAACCAGAAACCAACTCGGAACGTCCTTCCAAAGCGGCCGCCCGACTGGAACGGTAATGCAGTTCAGCGAGATCGGTCGCTGCACGGCGGCGAGCACGGCTCGATCCTCGGCGGATGCATTTGGGGCGAACGCCGTCGCGAAGGCTTCCTCTGGGAGCCAGATCAAGCCATTGCGGTCCGGCGCAAGCTTTGGCGCCTGGGGATGGGGTTCAAGGCGATAGAACACGTCTGCGACCTTCTCGCCCTCGTCGGGGGCAAGAGCGGCGACGTAGACCAGCGCCTTCACGCGTTCGGGGCGTGCGAGAGCGATGACCGCACCCGCATAAGCGTGGCCCGCCAACACGATCGGCCCTTCGGTCCGATCCAGGCTGCGGTTGAGCGCGGCCACGTCGTCGGCAAGCGATGTCAGCGGAAGCGGCGCCGCCGACACCTTCACGGCGTCGGCCTCGAGGGCCGTTATGACGCGGGCCCAGCTTGATCCATCAGCCCAGGCTCCGTGGGCGAGGACCACGCTCACATCGTTCATTGCCATCCTGCTGCTCCTCGGATCGCGAGGGTTCGCCTGCGCGTGACCTGCGGGACGATGATCGCGGAGCGCCCAGCGCGAGCGGACGAGGCCCTCGATAGGAAGAGCGGAAGCATGGTCGTCAGTCGGGAAGCTCGCTTCACCGATCTTGCTGCGACTGCCGCAGAATTGCGGTTTCCTTCGGTTCCACGCTGGCACGCCTTCGCAGGTGCCTCCAAATCGTCGGCAGGACGTGTGCGCTGTCGATATGCCGCAATCGCAATCGGGCCCCGCACTGTGACCTGACGGGTGGATTCTCCAGACCAAACAGGAGTCCAATGACGTGGCAGCCCTTCCCCTCATTGTCTTCGACATCAACGAAACGGTTCTCGACCTTGCGACGATGGAGCCGACTTTCGAGCGCATCTTTGGTGAAAAGGGCGCCATGCGCCTGTGGTTCGCCAACCTCATCCTCTATTCCGCGGCGCTCACCGTCGCGGGCCGCTATGTTCCATTCACCGATATCGCCGCGGCAGTGATGAAGATGATGGCGGATACGCGCGACATCAAAATCGACGACAGGGACAAGAAAGAGTTGACTGAAAAGTTTTCCACGATGCCGCCCCACCCCGAGGTTCCCGCGGCGCTGCGCAAGCTGCGCGATGCAGGCTTCCGGCTCTTCACGCTCACGGACAATCTGCTGGAGGTCCAAACCCGGCAGCTTCAACATGCCGGCATTGTCGATCTCTTCGAGCGACGGTTCAGCGCCGACGGCGTGAAGCACCACAAGCCGTCGCGTGAGGCTTATGCCTATGTCGAGAGAGAGCTGGCGGTCGAGCCCTCGCGTTTCTGCCTTATCGCCTGCCACACATGGGACACCCTCGGGGCCGTCGCGGCGGGCTGGGAGGCGGCGCTCATCAGGCGTGTCGGCAACGACGTTCTGGAAGTCGGTCCTCAGCCGCAGATCGTGGGTGACGACCTGAACGACGTTGCGGATCAGCTCATCGCTCGACACAAGGCTAACTAGCCAGGAGGAGTGAACTCATGGTGGCCTGGGACCGCGTGACCCGTGCTGACGTGCAGCGCGCCTTGAAAGAGTACGACCGACTGGGGCCCGAACGGTTCTTCTCCGAGCATGGTTTCGCCCCGACCACGACATATGAGCTGGCCTGGGAAAAACGCGGTTACCCGCCGAAAGCGATCCTGGGCACGGCTTATGAGTTCGCCACGGGCCAGCGGCTTGGCTCAAGTGACTTCGAGGGCGGGAAGACAGGCGCCGTCAGGGTGCTCGGCCAACTCGGATTCATCGTCCAGGAGAAGCGACGACCATCCGGATAAGGCGGCTCTTCGTCATGAACGAGATTCTGCGCCTCGACGGCTCCGCGCCCTAGCGTCGCGCCACGCCGTGGCGGGCGAGCACCTTGCGCACGGCATCCACGAGTCCGTCCTCGGCAACCGCGAACTGGGCCTCGGCCTGCTTCTGGAGATAGTCCCCGCGATCCTGGCTCAGGCCGGCGATCTCGGCGCCCAGGATCAGGTCCTTGATCTGGACTTGGCCCTTCTGCTTCTCGTCCGAGCCTTGGATGATGGCGCAGACGCTGCCGCGCCGGTCGGCGTATTTGAGCTGCTGGCCGACGCTGTGCTTGGGGTTGCCGAGATAGAGTTCCGCGCGGATGCCGGCCTTGCGCAGGCTCGCGACCATCGTCTGGTAGTCGCCGATCCGATCGCGATCGAACACGGTCACCACCACGGGGCCGGGCTCGCGCTTGCTGTCGAGCTTGCCGATCAGGGTCAGCGCGGCCTGCAGCCGCGAAACACCGATGGAAAATCCGGCCGCCGGCACCGGCTCGCCGCGAAACCGCGACACCAGTCCGTCGTAGCGCCCGCCGCCGCCGACCGAGCCGAAGCGAACCGGGCGGCCCTTTTCGTCCTTGGTCTCCAGCAGAAGTTCAACTTCATAGACCGGGCCGGTGTAGTATTCGAGGCCGCGGACCACGGACGGGTCAACGACGATCCGCCCGTCATCATAGCCGGAGGCCCGCAACAGCGCCGCAATCGCGCTCAACTCCGAGATTCCCTGACGGCTGCCTTCTCCGGACGTCGACATGAGCTGGCTCACGATGTCGTCGTTGGTGCCGCGCTGCGGTGAGATGGAGGCGAGGACACGGTCGCTCGCATCGGAATTGAGGCCCGCGCCATTGGTGAAATCTCCGGACTCGTCCTTTCGCCCGGGCCCGAGCAGCAGACGCACGCCTTCATTTCCAAGCCGATCCAGCTTGTCGATGGCGCGCATCACCGTCAGCCGCTTGCCGGCATTTTCTTCGCCGCCGAGCCCGATCGACTCCAATACGCCATCCAGCACCTTGCGGTTATTCACTTTCACCACATAGCTGCCGCGCGAAATTCCCAGCGCCTCCATGGTGTCGGCCGCCATCATGCAGATCTCGGCGTCGGCCGCCGGCGACGCGCTGCCGACCGTATCGGCGTCGAACTGCATGAACTGGCGATAGCGGCCGGGCCCCGGCTTCTCGTTGCGAAACACCCAGCCGACCCGGTAGCTGCGATACGGCATCGCGAGATTCTGGAAGTTTTCCGCCACGTAGCGGGCGAGCGGCGCGGTCAGGTCGTAGCGCAGGCTCAGCCACTGCTCGTCGTCGTCCTGGAACGAAAACACGCCCTCGTTGGGGCGGTCCTGGTCGGGCAGGAATTTTCCCAGCGCATCGGTATATTCGATCGCCGGGGTCTCGACCGGCTCGAAACCGTAAAGCTCGTAGACCTGGCGGATGGTCTCGATCATCCGCCGCGTCGCCGCGATCTCGGCCGGACCGCGGTCCGTGAGTCCGCGCGGCAGGCGCGCCTTGAGCTTGTTGGATTTCCCGGATTTGTCGTTCATTGTCATGCTACATCGATGGATGCGGGTGGTAGCAGACCGGTAAGGACTGAACAATGGCTCAGGCTATGCGCGCAAGCGCCGTTCCCAACGATCTCGAATCCTACTGGATGCCCTTCACGTCGAACCGGGCCTTCAAGAAGGCGCCGCGCCTGATCGCGCGCGCCAAGGACATGCATTATGTCACCAGCGACGGCCGCAAGGTGCTCGACGCGACCGCCGGACTGTGGTGCTGCAACGCCGGTCATAACCGCGACCCGATCGTCGCCGCGATTCAGCGCCAGGCCGCCGAGCTCGACTATGCGCCGGCCTTCCAGTTCGGCCATCCGCAGGCCTTCGAGCTCGCCAACCGGATATCGGCGCTGGCGCCCGGCGATCTCGACCATGTGTTCTTCTGCAATTCCGGCTCGGAGGCGGTCGACACGGCGCTCAAGATCGCGCTCGCCTGGCAGGCGGTGCGCGGGGAGGGCGCGCGCACCCGGCTGATCGGCCGCGAGCGCGGCTATCACGGGGTGGGCTTCGGCGGAATCTCGGTCGGCGGCATCGTCAACAACCGCAAAATGTTCGGCACCCTTCTGGCCGGCGTCGATCACCTGCCGGCGACCTACAATCGCGAGAAGCAGGCCTTCACCAAGGGCGAGCCCGAATGGGGCGCGCATCTGGCCGACGACCTCGAGCGCATCGTCGCGCTGCACGACGCCTCGACCATCGCGGCGGTGATCGTCGAGCCGATGGCGGGCTCGACCGGCGTGCTGCCGACGCCAAAAGGCTATCTCCAGCGCCTGCGCCAGATCTGCGACAAACACGCGATCCTGCTCATCTTCGACGAGGTGATCACGGGCTTCGGACGGCTGGGCTTTCCGTTCGCGGCCGAGCGCTACGGCGTTACGCCCGACATCATGACCTTCGCCAAGGGGATTACCTCGGGCACCGTCCCGATGGGCGGGGCGATCGCGCGCAAGCCGATCTACGAAGCCTTCATGCGCGGGCCCGAGCACGTGGTCGAGCTTTTTCACGGCTACACTTATTCGGCCCATCCGCTCGCCTGCGCGGCCGGTCTGGCGACGCTCGATCTCTACCGGCAGGAGAAGCTGTTCGAACGGGCCTTCATGATCGAATCCACCTTCGCGGAGGCCGCGATGAGCCTCAAAGGCCTGCCCAACGTGCTCGATATCCGCACGGTGGGGCTCACGGCGGGCATCGATCTCGCCTCGACGCCCGACGGCGTCGGCAAGCGCGCCTATGCGGCGATGGAGAAGGCCTTTTACGACGAGGACATGGTGATCCGCGTGACCGGCGAGACCATCGCCATCACGCCGCCGCTGATCGCGGGCGAGAACGAGATCGCCGAGATTTTCGACAAGGTCGGGAAGGTGATCCGGGCGGTGGCGTAACACCATGTCATTGCGAGCCCCCCGGGTCTTGCCTTCGGCAAGCCCAAGGGCGGGCGCCGCGAAGCAATCGCACCGAGGCAGGCATGCACGGATGAGATTGCTTCGCTTCGCTCGCAATGACAGTAAGTCCTGAACATCAGGGAATCGCAGTGCCTACACAGCATAAATTCCATTACGGCTGGGTCGTGGTCGGGGTCACGTTCCTGACCCTGCTGATCGGGGCGGGCGTGCGCTCGGCGCCGGGCGTGCTGCTGGTCCCGCTCGAGACCGAATTCCATTGGTCGCGCGCCACCATCTCCTTCGCGATCGCGGTCAGCCTGCTGCTCTATGGCCTGGCCGGCCCGTTCTCGGCCTCCTTCATGGAGCGCTTCGGCATCCGCCGCACCATGCTGGCCGCGCTCTCGCTGCTCGCCGTCGGGGTCGCGCTCACCACGCTGATGCGCGAGTCCTGGCAGCTCGTCCTGCTCTGGGGCGTGGTGGTGGGGGCGGGCGCCGGCGTCATCGCCAACGTGCTCGGGGCGGTCGTCGCGGCGCGCTGGTTCACGGCGCGACGCGGCCTGGTGGTCGGCCTGCTCACCGGCAGCGCGGCGGCGGGCCAGCTCATCTTCCTGCCGACCTTCGCGGCCATCACCGAGCATTACGGCTGGCGCGCCATGTCGCTGACCGTCACCGCCGTGGCGCTGGTCGTGATCCCGATCGTCGCGATCCTGATGCGCGAGCGTCCGGAGGACGTCGGGCTCGCGCCCTACGGCGAGACCGGCGGTCCCAAGCCGGTGGCGGCGGCGCCGTCCGGCAACCCCTTCGGGCTCGCGATCCGCACGCTCGGCGAGGCCACGCATGCGCGCGACTTCTGGCTGCTCGCCGGCAGCTTCTTCTGCTGCGGCGCCTCCACCAACGGGCTGATCGGCACCCATCTCATCCCGGCCTGCCTCGACAACGGGATTCCGGAGGTCGCCAGCGCCGGCCTGCTGGCCGGCATGGGGATCTTCAATGTGGTGGGCACGACCGCGTCGGGCTGGCTCAGCGACCGGGTGGACAACCGCGTGCTGCTCGCCATCTATTACAGCCTGCGCGGCCTGTCGCTGCTGTTCCTGCCGTTCAGCTTCGTGTCCTTCTACGGCCTGAGCCTGTTCGCGATTTTCTACGGCCTCGACTGGATCGCGACGGTGCCGCCGACCGTGCGGCTGTCGGTCAATGCCTTCGGCAAGCAGAAGGCCGGCATCGTGTTCGGCTGGATCTTTGCCTCGCACCAGCTCGGCAGCGCGGCGGCCGCCTATTTCGCCGGCCTGATGCGGGCCGATCTCGGCAGCTATCTCGAGGCCTTCATCCTGTCGGGCGTCTTGTGCTTCGCGGCCGCCCTGATGGTCATGTTCATCGGGGTCGACTGGCGCAAGCGCGAGCCGGCGGTGAGCGCCGCGTAGCTGATCATCCTGCGTCATTGCCCGCGAGGCGGGTAATCCAGTAGTTCGTGCGACTGCGATTTGACGGTGCGCTTAATCGAAATGGCGGTGGTTACTGGATCGTCCGTTTTCGCGGACGATGACGCCGTGGGGGGTTACGGCGCCGGCGGCACGATCGCCCAGCCGAACAGCATCTCGCCGTTGCTGCCCCAGCGCATCGGCAGCGTGATCGGCGGCTGCACCTGCGCGTCCGCGGCGAAGCGGGCGTAAGCCTCCGGCACCTTGCCGCGGTCGCCATCTGTCCACACCACCACGGCGCCGCGACGCTTGAGATCGGCGAGATCGATCCAGGGCGCGCGCTCGGGCTTGGCGTCGATCAGCGTGCGCGGGCGCTCGGCCGAATAACGGCTGATATTGCCGCCCAGCCACATGCTGCCAATCACATAGGCGAGCGGCGCGCCGGTGGCGGCGCGGAAGCGCGCCGATATCTCGGCCCCCAGGCGATCGCCCGGGAACAGCGACGCGCGATAGCGATGGTCGACGAAGGGCAGCACGCCATATTGCGCCACGAAGGCGATGGCGTAGAGCGCGGTCACCGCCCCCCAGGCGAGCACGACGCGCCGGGCGCGCGCCCATTCGATCGCAGGGCCGGCGGTGAGCACGAACCAGAGGCCGAGAAAGAGCCAGAGCGGATAGCCCCACATCGCAATGAGGCCGCGGCCGCTGACCAGCGAGCCGGCGATCAGCAAGGCCGCCGGTCCGAAGGCCAGCAGGGTGACGATGCGGTAATCGAATGCGTCCACGGCGGCTTTTGGCTCCCGAACTCGCGGGCGGATGAGCGGCAGCGCGATCAGCCCGGACGGCAGCAGCCAGAGAATCTGTCCGGCCACGAAGACGACCGGATGGACCAGGTGGTCGAGCAGCCCGCGCGTCGGGGCGGCGCGCGCGTCGGCGTAGCGGAAGGGAAGAAAGTCGTTCTGCACTAGCCAGACGAGGTGCGGCAGCGCGACCGCGAGCCCCACCAGCACCGCCACATAGGGCCCGGGCGTCCTGAGGGCGCGGCGCGCGTCGCGGTCGAGCAGCAGAAACAGCGCGAGCGGGAGCGCCAGGATGACGATGAAATACTTCGCCCACAGCGCGAGCCCGCAGGCGAGCCCGAGCCCGACCCAGTCGCGCAGACCTCCACGGCGCAGCGCGCCATGGAACGAGACCCCGGCCAGCGCCCAGAACGGCAGCTGGATCACGTCGTGATTGAACTTCGGGGCGGTGAAATTGAAGTAATGCAGCCCGTCGACGATCAGCACCGCGATCAGTGCGCCGAGCGGCCCGACCAGCCGCCGCGCCAGCAGCCAGACCAACCAGAAAGCCGCCAGCACCGTCATCTGGGCGACCAGATAGAAGGCGGTATCCGCCCCGAACAGCCGATACACCCCCTCGATCAGCCACCAGGGCAGGGGCGGCAGCTTGTCATAGCCGAGCTGCCATTCGCGGCCGTAGGTCAGCGCCTCGATCAGGTCGAGCGGAAGGTTGGGGTAGAGCGTGGCAGGAAGAAGCGTCCACAGCGCCGCATGCACGAGACAGAAAAGCGCGAAACCCTCGCCGGGGCGCTTTTGCAGCCGGTCGAGAAGGGCGGCGATCATCGCGCCGGCGCGGTCGGGCCCGGCATCAAGCCGCGACCCCGGGGCGGCGAAGGGCCGTCCCTGCGCCGCCATCGCCGGCCATTCCGGCATCATCGAGCCCGATCATATGCTTGCCTCGCTTTGCGCCGCCATGAGAAGCTGTGGACCGGCCCAGGTCAAGTTTGCGGATCGACGGCCGCGGGCGCGAATGCGGCGTCATTGTGCTTGCGTCGCGGCCAATCGAACGTAAACATTGCGGTTGTGGCTCAGGGGAATCGCCATTACCGAGGGTTGCCCGGGCCATCGCCGGTGTGGAGTTGCGAATGGGACGCCTGACCGCCATCTTCGTGGCGATATGCATGGT
>DATBBS010000261.1:0-6558 GCA_036270895.1 Xanthobacteraceae bacterium | reverse complement strand
ACCGGGATGGTGGCGGAAAACAGCGGCGTCGGCACGCCGAGCGAGGTCGCATAGGCGCCGATCACGTCCATGTCCTTCTGCCAGACTTTGATCTTCATGGTGGCGGCGTCGTAATTGTCCTTCACCATCATCGGCGCGCGCAATTCGAACACGCGCGAGTTGCCGGCACCGATTTTCACCAGATCGAAAATCCGTTTCGGATCGAGCCCGGCCTTGATGCCGAGCACCATCGCCTCCGCGCTCGCCACGTTGTGGATGGCGACCAGCAGATTGGCGACGTATTTCATCCGGCTGCCGTTGCCGAACTCGCCGAGGTCATGCACGGCGCGCGAGAAGCCGAGAAACAGCGGCTTGAGCCGGGCGATCGTCCGGGTGTCGCCGCTCGCATAGACCACGAGGTCCTTCACGGCCGCCTGCGCGCCCGTGCCGCTGATCGGGCAATCGAGCGGGACATGCCCGGCCTTCCTGAGCGCGCGTTCGGCCCGCTCCTTGTCGTCGAGCGTGAAGGTGCTCGCCTCGATGACCACCTTGGGGGGCTGCTTCGTGCCCGTGATCTCGGCCACCACCGCGTCGAGCGCCTTCGGGCTGGGCAGGCTGGTGATGATGGTCGGAACCGCCTTGGCGAGCGTCGCCACGTCGGGCGCGATCTCGACGCCGGCCTTGGCGAGCGCGCGCCGGCGCTTGGCGTCGATGTCGTAGCCCAGGACGCGCCATCCGGATTCGACCAGATTCCGTGCGAAAGACCCGCCCATGATGCCGAGGCCGACGACGCCGACCGTGCCCTTCTTTCGTGCCGCCATTCTGCGCGTCCTCCGCCCCACTGCGTTTTTCGGTCGGCGACGCTATCACAGGAAGTCGTGGGCCGCGCAAGGTGGCTTTCTCTCGATCCCTGTTTTCGCCTATCGTCGGGTGAGGGACCGAGGACGAGGCCGAACGGCCGATCTGCGGAGAAACACAGATGATCTCGACCGGGTTGCGATCCGTGACGGCGCTGCTGCTCGGCTGTCTCGCCTCGGCGCAGGCGCAGGGCCTGGTCAAGACCAGCCGGCTGTCGGCCGCGCTCGCCCTCGATGCGGTCGGGGAGGCGGTCGCGGCCTGCGCCCGCGACGGATATGCGGTGAGCGCGATCGTGGTCTCGATCGACGGCGTGCATCAGGCGGTGCTGCGCGGCGACGGCGCGCCGGTCCACACCCTCGACAGCGCCTTCGCCAAGGCTTACACCGCCGCCTCGCTCGTGCCGGTCCGCAAGGAGAAGAGCACAAAGGAGCTGTTCGATCGCGTGTCCAAGAACCCGAGCACCACGGCCTCGCTTGGCAACCTGCCCAACATCACTTTCACGCCCGGCGGCGTGACGATCTTCGCCGGCAGCGAGCCGATCGGCGGCATCGGGGTCGGCGGCGCTCCGGGCGGCAATTTCGACCATGACTGCGCCGAGGCCGCATTGAAGAAGATCGCTGACCGGATGAAATGACGGCGTCACAATCGGGAGAAGCGCATGCATATCGGAGTGGCCGGGCTCGGCCGGATGGGGGCCGCGATGGCGGCGCGGCTGATCGAAGTGGGCCACCAGGTCACCGTCTGGAATCGGTCGGCCGGCAAGGCGAAGGCGCTCGTTGATTCCGGCGCCAGGACGGCGGCGAGCCCGTCCGCGCTCGCGAGCGCGGTTGAGACCATCATCACCTGCCTCACCGATGCGGACGCGATCGACAAGGTCTATGACGGTCCGTCGGGTCTGCTGGCGGGCGACCTCGCGGGCAAGCTCGTGATCGAGATGAGCACGGTGCGACCCGGCGTCGAGATCGCGCTCGCCGAAAAAGTTCGCGCCAAGGGCGCCGCTTTCGTCGAATGCCCGGTGGGCGGATCGACCGGCCCGGCGCGCCAGGGCAAGCTGATCGGACTGATGGGCGCCGAGCCGAAAGACGCGGAGCGCGCCAAGCCCATTCTCGATCAGCTCTGCCGACGCCTCGAGCATTGCGGGCCGGTGGGTGCGGGCGAGATCATGAAGTTCACCATCAATATGCCGCTGATGATCTACTGGCAGGCGCTCGGCGAGGCCTTGGCCTTGAGCCGTCCGCTCGGCCTCGATCCGGATCGTGTGATGGATCTCTTGTCCGACACCTCAGGCGGCCCGAATGTGCTGAAGGTGCGCGGCGCGGCAATTGCGAAAATGCTCAAGGGTGGCGACCCCGGCACCGTGACGTTCGACGTCGACAGCGGCACGAAGGACCTGCGCGCCATGCTGTCGGAAGGCCGTGCGCGCGGCCTCGAAATGCCCCTCGTCGAGCGCTCGCTCGCCTGTTACGAAGAGGCGAGCCGTCACGGTCTGGGACCCGCCGAGGTCTCGGCGGTCTCGGTCTATTGGTCGGCCCGCAAGGCCCGCTGAAGACAAGCCAACATCATTCGTCACCGCGTCATTGGAGGTTCTGCTCATGTCCGTCACGCTCGCCCAAGCCTCGACCATCGTCGATACCGCCCTCAAGAAAGGGCGCGATACCAATTGCGCGCCCCTCACGGTTGCGGTGCTCGACGCCGGCGGCCATCTGGTCGCCTTCAAGCGCGAGGACAAGTCCGGGCTTCTGCGGTTCGACATCGCTTATGGAAAGGCCTGGGGCGCGCTCGGCATGGGTTTCGGCTCGCGCACGCTCGCAGAACGCGCCGCCAGCACGCCGCAGTTTTTCACAATGCTGGCGGCGGCGAGCGGCGGGCGCATGGTCACCAATCCGGGCGGCGTGCTGATCCGCAACGCCGGCGGCGACATCATCGGTGCGGTCGGCATCTCGGGGGACACTTCCGACAAGGACGAAGCCTGCGCCATCGCGGGCGTCGATGCCGCCGGACTCAAAGCCGATCCCGGCGGCGCCAAGGCGTGATCGGATCCCGGTCGCAGAGGAGTCATAGGCCATGAAGTTCTATTCGTTCTGGCGCTCGCTCGCCGCCTATCGCGTGCGCATCGCGCTCAACCTCAAGGGCGTCATGCCCGACGAGGTCATCGACGTGAACCTGATGAAGGGGCAGCAGCGCGAGGCCGCCTACCGGGCGGTCAATCCGATGATGGCGCTCCCGGCGCTGCTCGACGGCGACGGTCCGATCCTGTTCGAGTCGCTGGCGATCATCGAATATCTCGACGAGACCCATCCCAAGCCGCCGCTGCTGCCGCGCGATTCGCGCGGCCGCGCCCGCGTGCGCGGGCTCGCCCAGATCGTCGCCTGCGATTCGCATCCGCTGATCGTGCCGCGGGTGCGCGAATATCTCGAGCATGAGTTCAAGCTCGACGAGCCCACCCGCATGGCATGGTGCCGCCACTGGCACACCCAGGCGCTCACCGCGCTCGAAACCCATCTTAAAGGCAAAGAGACCGGGCGTTTCTGCCATGGCGACCAGGTGACGATCGCCGACATCTGCCTGGCGAGCCAGGCGGCCGGGGCGAAATTCTTCAACGTCGACACCGCGCCGTTTCCGAATGTGGTCCGCATCGCCGGCGCCTGCCAGGAGATCGATGCCTTCGCGCGCGCCCATCCGCTCAAGCAGCCGGGCGCGCCCGCATCGGTTTGACCACATGCTCAACGCGGCGATCATCGGGCTGGGCTGGTGGGGCAAGCGGCTGGTCGGGTCGGCGCAGGGCTCACGCCTGATCCGCTTCGCCCGCGGGGTGACGCTCGAGCCCGAGGCGGCGCGTGATCTTGCGGCCGCGAACGGGCTCGCGATCGGGACGTCCTTCGAGGAAGTGCTGGCGGATCCCGCAATCCAGGCGGTGGTGCTGGCGACGCCGCATTCGCGCCATCGCGCGCAGGTCGAGGCGGCGGCCGCCGCCCGCAAGCATATCTATTGTGAGAAGCCCTTTGCGCTCACCAAGGCGGACGCGCAGGCGATGCTCGGCGCTTGCGCCCGCGCGGGCGTCACCATTGCGGTCGGCCACCACTTCCGCCTGATGCCGTCGATGACGGCGCTGCGGCAGGAGGTTGCGGCCGGCAGCTTCGGCACCATCATGCATGTGGAGGGCAACTACAGCCACGACTGGCTGGCGGCGCAGCCGGCGGACAGCTGGCGGTCGGCGCCCGAAGAGACGCGCGCGGGTGGCATGACCGGGATGGGCATCCATTTGCTCGATTGCTTTCGCGACCTGATCGGCCCGATGCGGCGGGTGAGCGCGCTGTCGAAGCGTCGCGCGCTGTCGCTGCCGACCGGCGACACCACGGCCGCGTTGATCGAGTTCGCCAATGGGGCGACCGGCACGCTCGCGACCACGCTCAAGACGCCCTTCGTATGGCGGCTCGCGGTCTACGGCGAGAATGCCTGGGCCGAAAGCGTGAGCGAGACCCGGCTGGTCGTGCGCCGCGCCGGGGCCGAGCCCGAGACCAGGGATTTTCCCGCCGCCAATCACCTGGGCGAAAATCTCGAGGCCTTCGCAGCCGCGGCGCTCGGGCGCGGCACGTTTCCGATCGATGCGGCCGGCATCCTGCAGACGGCCTCGGCGCTCGACGCGGTGTTTCGTTCGGCCGAAGCCGATGGTGCCTGGCAGGAGGTGTGAGCGCGACGTTCATTTTGGTTTATCGGGTTCATCGATGCGCGTGGCATGCAACGATGATCGAGCGCATCTAGGGAATCGATCGCGTTAAACGTCCTGGCGGGATCAACCGGAAACCATCGCGATGGCCGCATCGACACGGATACCTTGGTGGGCATGGGCAGGGCCCGCACTGGCCTGCGCGATTCTGATTACAACGATCTTCACCGGCGCCGGCGGCGTCATTGCGGCAGTCGCGGGAGCGGCCCTGATCGCGTCCGTGTTCGCGGCCGTGTACCACGCCGAGGTGGTCGCGCACCGGATTGGAGAACCATTTGGCACGTTGGTCCTGGCGGTTGCCGTGACGGTCATCGAGGTTGCGCTGATCGTCTCCGTCATGATGGCAGCCGCAGGGGATAAATCCGGGCTCGCACGCGATACGGTTTTCGCTTCGGTCATGATCGCGTGCAATGGCATCGTCGGCCTGTGCCTCCTATCAGGCGGCGTGCGTCATCATGAGCAGGACTTCCAGGTCCAAGGAGCGAGCGCCGCATTTGCGGTGCTGGCCGCGCTGACAACCCTCACGCTCATTCTGCCGAACGTCACGACCAGCGTGGCGGGTCCGGTGTTCAACACGTCCCAGCTCGTTTTCGCCGGCATAATCTCTCTGGTGCTCTATGGCTCGTTCATCTTCGTTCAGACCGTGCGACACCGCGACTACTTTCTTCCGGCCGAAATCGGAAGCGAGGAGGTGCATGCGCCGCCGCCCTCCGACACGATCGCACTTCTGAGTGCCGGTCTCCTGCTCGCCGCTCTCGTAGCCGTCGTGGGACTCGCCAAGGCCCTCACGCCGACGTTGGAGACGGGAGTCGCACGATTTGATGCGCCAAAGGCCGTGGTGGGAGTCGTCATCGCGGCGTTGGTGCTGTTGCCCGAAGGTCTATCTGCGCTCAGGGCGGCCCGGGCCAACCGATTGCAAACCAGTTTGAACCTTGCGTTGGGATCGGCCCTTGCGAGCATTGGCCTGACGATCCCGGCGGTGGCCATCGTTTCGATCGTGCTACGCCAGCCGCTCGAGCTGGGGTTGGGCGTGAAGGACGAGGTTCTGCTTGCACTCACGCTCATCGTCGGTGTGATCACGCTGGGCACCGGCCGGACCACTGTGCTTCAGGGGATCGTGCATTTGGTCATCTTCGCAGCGTTCCTGTTCCTCGCCGTGGTGCCGTAGAGCCTGGAAGCAAGGTCAGCGAGCTTACGCGTGCGCATGCCTCTTCCGGCTTGATTTCCGCGCCTCACTGCGCTCCGGCGCCGCGCCATTCGGCGCCGCGATGGCGGCATCCCAGACCGCATGAATATGCGCGACCTCGGCCTCGAAACGCTCGAGAAACAGCCGCGCCTGCGCGCTCAGGGTACGGCGAGTCGGCTGGATCAGCACGAATTCGGCGTGCAGGGGAGGGTCGGCGAGCGGATTGACGACGATATCGCCCTTGGCGATGTCGTTGACCGAGATCAGGCTCGGCAGCACCGTGACCCAATCGGACCGTGCCACGAATTCGAGCGTCCCGATCATGGCGTCCATCTCCATCATGGCGCCGACCTCGACTCCATGGGTCTGGAAATAAGTCTCGAGATTGCGCCGCCGCACATTGTGCGGGCCCGGTACGATCACCTTGAAGGGCCGGCAGTCCTTGAGCCGCACCGGCGCCAGCGGAGTCAGTCCGCTGCGCCGCCCGGACAAGAGCATCTCGCGGTCGCGCACCAGCAGGCGCGACTTGAGTCCGATGCGGCCCTCGAATGCCGGCACCACCGCGAAGTCGAGCTCGTTGGAAAGCACCATATCGGTGAGCAGCCCGCTATAGCCTTCGACGATGTGCAGCCGGACGTCGGGGTGGCGCGTGATGAAATCATCGAGCGTGGGCGCCAGCACGGCGCGCGTGAAGGTCGGCATCAGCCCGATGCGCAGGTCGCCGGTCACGAATCCGACGAGATCGCGCGCTTCCTCGCCGGCGGTGTCGAGCATGCCGACCGCCTCGACGCAACGCCGGTAGTAGCGC
>DATBBS010000260.1:0-2686 GCA_036270895.1 Xanthobacteraceae bacterium | reverse complement strand
GGCGATCACAGATTCACGCTGTTCACCATCGCGGACGACATCGTGCGGTTGCGCGAACGCATCATCCGGCTCAAGGATCCGAACTGCCACGCCGAATATCCGCCCTCGCGCACGCGCCGGCTGATCTCCAATGTGCGCGTCACCGGGGTGGAAGGCGACATGATCTCGGTGGCGGCGAATTTCGTGATCTACCGCTACCGGCGTGGCGGCCAGCGCCAGGAATTCGTCGGCCGCTACCGCCACAAGCTCCGCCGCACCGGCGGCATGCTCAAGATCGCCGAGCGCCGCGCGATCCTTGATGCGGAAGAACTCGGCGCGCTCGGTTCGGTGAGTTTTATTTTATAGCTGTCATTGCGAGGCCCCGAAGCAATCTCCGCCAAGCACGTGCGGCCTGAGATTGCTTCGCTTCGCTCGCAATGACGGCTAAATCGGCGTCCTGAACCGCTTGTACAGATCCTGCACGCCGGCGAGCGCCTGGTTGGTCATCGGCAGATCGATCGGCTCGCCGGTCTCGGCCGAGAGGTCGGCCGCGAGATAGCATTCCATCACGGCGCGCGCGCCTTCGGGTGACACCATCGGGGGGCGGTCCATCATCACGCATTCGAGGAAGTGCAGGGTCTCCGGCCCCATCTGGCCGGCGAAGACGTGGTCGACCTGCTCGCCCGGCATGGTCGACATCGGAAAGCGCGTGCCCTCCTGGACCGTGTTGAGCCAGTTGTCGCGCTGGGTGTCGTCGAGAAAAAGCGAGCCCTCGGTGCCGGTGATCTCGATCCAGGTCGCGCAGTAGTTCGGGTAGCTGGGCGGCAGGTTCCAGCCGCCGCCGACCGCCACCAGCACGCCGTTGTCCATGGTCACGGTCGACCACATGATGTCGTATGAACCGTTGACCGGCTTCATGTAGCCGTAGGCCCCCTGCGAATAGACCCGCACGGGCTTGGCCGGCTCGAGCAGCCAGAAAACGAAATCGAGATCGTGGGTCGATTCCATCGCGGCCGGCGACAGCCGCGTGCGGCCCGCTATCTTCTTGCCGAGGCTGCGCGACAGGTGCCGGCTGACCATGACCGAAACGGGCTTTCCGAGCGTTCCGTCGGTGATCTTCTTCTTGGCGTAGGCCACCTTGGTGTTGAACCGCTGCGAATAGCCGATGGTGAATTTCACGCCGGCGCGCTTGGCGGTCTGGATCAATTCGTCCGCCTCGAACAGCTCCATGGCGATCGGCTTTTCCAGGAGCACGTGCTTGCCGGCGCGCAGGCAGTCGCGCGCGATCGGAAAATGCGTGTGCTCGGGGGTGGTGCAGATATAGACGACCTTGATGTTCGGATTCCTGACGATGTCCTGGTAGTCGAGCGTCGCCGTTGCCGGGTTGGTGAGTGCCTTGACCTCGGCGAGCCGCTCCGGGCGGATCTCGCAGATGTGCAATTTCGCGCACAGCGCCGAGCGCGCCAGCGTCTCGGCGCGGATGCCGCCGCACCAGCCGGTGCCGATCACGGCGCATTCGAGTGCTTGCACGGGGAACTCCATGTCTACCTCGTCATGGCCGGGCTTGTCCCGGCCATCCACGTCTTGCTCGGCAATGACGGCTAAAGACGTGGATGCCCGCGACAAGCGCGGGCATGACGAATTCATTGATGCGCAGCGGTATAGCCATGAACCGCAGATAAGAAAAGGGCCGGTCCCGCAGGACCGGCCCTCCATGTTGGTCACGCGGCCTGCGTCAGGCGAAAGCCGCCTTCACGCGGTCGGGCGAGAAGGGCACGCGGCGGATGCGAACCCCGGTGGCATCGAAGATCGCGTTGGCGATCGCGGCCGCCACCGGGCGGATCGACGGTTCGCCGGCGCCCGAGGGCGCGATCTCCGGATGGTTGATCAGCACGCTCTCGATCTTCTCCGGCGTCTCGGTGATGTCGAGGATCGGGTAGGTGAGCCAGTCGACGCTGGTGACGTTCTTGCCGTCGAATTTCACCTCTTCCCACAGCGTGCGGCTGATGCCCTGCACGATATTGCCCTCGATACATTTCTCCAGGCCGTCCGGGTTGATGATCTGCCCGCAGTCATGCGCGACGGTGAAGCGCCGCGCCCAGATCTTGCCGCTCGAGCGGTCGACCTCGACCTCGGCGACCACCGCGACGCGCGTTCCATTGCGTTGCGAATAGGCGATGCCGCGGCCCGCGACCTTGTTGCCGGTCTGGTCGCGGCGCGGCGAAGGACGCGTCTGCCATCCCGACTTCTCGGCCGCCGCCTTGATGAGCGCGACGTCGCGCGGGTCCTTGATGTGCCGCAGCCGGAACTCGATCGGGTCGAGATTGAGCGCCGCCGCGACCTCGTCCATGAAGGACTCGCTCGCGAAGTGGATTTGCGGCCCGACCGGATCACGCAGATGCGACGAGCGCAGCGGCGAGCTGCGGTCGAGCAGCGGCGGGATCGTCTCCCACGCCATGCGCTTGTTGGGGAACTCGTAGGATTCGGCCGGAATGCCGAAACCGTCGCCCGACTTGAGCGCGACCCCGCGCGCCTGCCCGGCCAGCGTATCGTAGGTGTGGCTGCCGTTGGTGTCGACGTCGACCCGCGAGAAGCCCTTGCTGGTGAACTCGTAGGCCACCATGGCGCCCGACGCGTCGATCGCGGCGCGGGCGCGGTGGATCGAGGCGGGGCCCTTGGGGTCCCAGCCGGTGCCCTGGTCGCGCAT
>DATBBS010000259.1:0-3486 GCA_036270895.1 Xanthobacteraceae bacterium | reverse complement strand
GGGATGGCCGGAGCGATCGAGCGCGGTGCCGGGATTGTCGATGTCGACGCCGTCGAGCGCGGTGGCGAAACGGTTGGAGTAGCTCTCGCGCCGCATCTCGCCGTCCGTGATGATATCGAGGCCCGCCCGCTCCTGGTCGCGGATGGCCAGCAGCGTCGCGTCATCCTGCGCGGCGTCGAGGAATTCGGGCGCGACCCGCCACAGCTCCTTCGCGCGCACGCGGGGCGGAAAGCGTCCGGCAAGCTTTGGGCGGTCGATCAGCCAGTCGGGCTGCGCATAGGACCCAACGAGCGAGGTTGGAAGCAGCGGCAATGGCATCAGGCCCTCCCGGCATTCGCTTGTTGTTGCGCCAGGCTCATCGCCAGCACCCGCGCGACATGCAAGGCCTGGCGCCCGGTGCCGTCGTGAATCTGGTGCCGGCACGATGTGCCGTCCGCCACGATGATGGCATCATCGGGCGCCTGGCGCACGGCCGGAAGCAGCGACAGCTCGCACATGGCGAGCGAGGCGTCGATCGTCGCGGCGGCGTAGCCGAACGAGCCCGCCATCCCGCAGCAGCTCGATTCGATGGTCTCGACGCCCAGCCCCGGCACCAGCCGGAGCACGGTCTCGACCGCCGCGAAGGCATCGAAGGCCTTTTGGTGGCAGTGGCCGTGGACCAGCGCGCGCGACCCGATCGGGGCAAGCGGCAGATCGAGCCGGCCGGCCGCGGCCTCGCGCGCCAAAAATTCCTCGAACAGCATCGCCTGCCCGGCAAGCGCCCGCGCACGCCCGTCGGATATCAGCGCCGGGATCTCGTCGCGGAAGCCGAGGATGCAGCTCGGCTCCAGCCCGACCACGGGAACGCCGCGCGCAACATACGGATCGAGCGCGGCGAGCACGCGTTCGGCCTCCTGTCGCGCTTCGTCGACCTTCCCGACCGACAGGAAGGTGCGCCCGCAACACAGCGGGCGTGACGAACCGTCGACCGGCGTCGCGACGTGCACCCGGTAGCCGGCGGCAGAGAGCACCGCGAGGGCGGCGTCGAGATTCTCGCGCTCGAAATAGCGGTTGAAGGTGTCGGCGAAGAGGACGACCTCGCGTCCTTCCCCTCCCTCGCGCCCGTCCGCCGTAGCCCGCTGGGCGAAGGCGGATGCGGGGGAGGGATGCGCGCGTGAGCGCGCGGGAGGGGGCAAGTGGGCGGACTCGGTGCCCGTGGCTTCCCCCTCCCCGGCCCTCCCCCGCACGCGGGGGAGGGAGCGAGAGTCAGAATCCTTGAACCAATCGCTGCGCCAGCGCGGCAGGCTGCGGCGCGCGCTGAAGCCGGCGATCGCCTCCGACAAGGCCGCGGCGCCCGGCAGCGCGTCGCGCAGATTGAACAGCCAGGCCAGCTTCGCCGCGATGGGCGCATAGCGCGGCAGATATCCGACCAGCCGTTCGTGCGGCGAGAGCCCCCGCTTGCGCGCGCGCGCGGCCAGCACCTCGATCTTCATGCGCGCCATGTCGACGCCGGTCGGGCATTCGCGCCGGCAGGCCTTGCAGGAGACGCAGAGCGACAACGTGTCCGCCATCTCGTCCGACGTCAGCGCGTTCGGCCCGAGCTGGCCCGTGATGGCGAGGCGCAGGGTGTTGGCGCGGCCGCGGGTTACGTCGCGCTCGTCGCGCGTGACCCGGTAGGACGGGCACATGACGCCACCCGCCAGCGCCCGGCAGGCGCCGTTGTTGTTGCACATCTCGACCGCGCCCTGGAGTCCGCCGCCCGCGCCCGGATAGGCCGACCAGTCGAGCGCCGCCGTCATCGGTTCGGCGCGATAGTCGCGCCCGTAGCGGAGATGGTCGCGATCGTCGAACTTCGGCGCGCGCACGATCTTGCCGGGATTGAACAGGCCGGCGGGATCGAAGCGATCCTTCACCTCCTCGAAGGCCTGTACCAGGCGGGACCCGAACATCGGCGCGTGGAATTCCGAGCGCACCAGGCCGTCGCCGTGCTCGCCCGAATGCGAGCCCTTGTAGTCGCGCACCATCGCGAAGGCTTCCTCGGCGATCGCCCGCATGGCCCGCAGATCCTTGTCGAGCCGCAGGTTGAGCACCGGCCGCAGGTGCAGGCAGCCCACCGAGGCATGCGCATACCAGGTCCCGCGCGTGCCGTGCTTCTCGAAGATGTCGGTGAGGCGCGCCGTATATTCGGCCAGATGAGCGAGCGGAACCGCGCAATCCTCGACGAAGGAGACCGGCTTTCCCTCCTGTTTCATCGACATCATGATGTTGAGGCCGGCGGTGCGGATATCGGTGATCGCGGCCTGCAGCCTGGGATCGAGCACCTCGACGACGCCGCCCTGATGCGCGCCGCTCTTGTCCCACGCAAAGCCGAGGTCGCCCATCAGCGCCGAGAGCTGCGCCAGCCGGCGCAGGTTCTCATCCCAATCATCCTCCGCGAACTCGACCAGCAGGATCGCGTCCGGATCGCCGCGCACGAACTGCTCCAAGGTCGGGCGGAACATCGCGATGTCGCGCGCCAGCGCGATCATGGTGCGGTCGACCAGCTCGACCGCGATCGGCCCGAGCCGCACGATATGCTGGGCGGCGTCCATCGCCTCGTAGAAACGGCCGAAATGACAGGCCGCGACCGCGCGCCGCCCGAGCAGCGGTGCGAGCTTGAGCTCGATGCGGGTGGAGAAGCCGAGCGTGCCTTCGGAGCCAACCAGGATATGGGCGAGGTTGAGGTCGTTGCGGCCGGGCAGCAACGCATCGAGATTGTAGCCGCCGACCCGGCGCTGGACCTGCGGGAAGCGCGCCGCCACCTCGTCGGCCTCGCGCCGGCCGATCGACAAAAGGTCGGCGGCGAGCCCGCGCAACGGCGCCGGCACATCGGAGAGATCCGCCGCGGCGGGCCCGAAACGGGCCTTGGTGCCGTCGGCCAGGAGGGCGTCGATCGCCTGTACATTCTCGCGCGTATTGCCGTAGCGCAGCGAGCGGGCGCCGCAGGAATTGTTGCCCGCCATGCCGCCGATGGTGGCGCGCGAGGCGGTCGAGATGTCGACCGGGAACCACAGGCCGTGGGGCTTGAGGGCGCGGTTGAGGTCATCCAGCACGATGCCGGGCTCGACCGCGCAGCGCCGCCCCGCCACGTCGAGGTCGAGAATGCGGTTGAGGTATTTGGAGCCGTCGACCACCAGCGAATGGTTGACGGTCTGCCCGCTCTGCGAGGTGCCGCCGCCGCGCGGCAGCACGCTCACCCCCTCCTGGCGCGCGAGCGCGATGGCGCGCTCGGCCTCGGCCATGGTCCGCGGCAAAACGACCCCGAGGGGCATCATCTGGTAATGGGAGGCGTCGGTGGCATAGCGGCCGCGGGTGAAGCGGTCGAACGCCACCTCGCCCGAAATCTCGGCCTTCAGCCGGCGTTCGAGCCCCGGCACCAGCATGGCAGCCATACGTTTGTCCCTTGGGGGCCCGGATGGGGGTCAACCCTCGCCAAAAGGCTTGCAGCAGGCTTGTGACGGGCCCGCA
>DATBBS010000258.1:0-2192 GCA_036270895.1 Xanthobacteraceae bacterium | reverse complement strand
GAAAGGGCGGCAGCTCCCAGTGCTGTACTCTTCGAAGGAGGACGGGTTCTTCTCGGTCTCCGGCAACCTGGCGACGCAGTATATTCAGGCGGTCGGCTGGGCCATGGCATCGGCGATCAAGGGCGATTCGAAGATCGCCGTAGCATGGATCGGCGACGGCTCGACCGCCGAATCGGATTTTCACGCCGCGCTGGTCTTCGCCTCCACCTATAAGGCGCCGGTCGTGCTCAACATCGTCAACAACCAGTGGGCGATCTCGACCTTCCAGGGCATCGCCCGCGGTGGGTCTGGAACGTTCGCGGCGCGCGGCCTAGGCTTCGGCATCCCTGCGCTTCGGGTGGACGGCAACGACTATCTCGCTGTCCACGCCGTGGCCTGTTGGGCGGCCGAGCGCGCACGGCGCAACCTGGGGCCCACGCTCATCGAGCACGTCACCTACCGGGTCGGCGCACACTCGACATCCGACGATCCCCTGGCCTATCGACCCAAGACCGAATCCGACGCCTGGCCGCTCGGCGACCCGGTGATCCGGCTGCGGAACCACCTCACGCTGCGCGGAGTCTGGTCGGAGGAACGCCACCGGCAGGCGGAAGCTGAGATCATGGACACGGTCATGGCGGCACAACGCGAAGCGGAGAGCCACGGCACGCTGCACGCCGGCGGCCGCCCTTCGATCCGCGACATGTTCGAAGGCGTTTATGCGAAGATGCCGCCACATCTGCGCCGTCAACGCCAGGCGGCAGGAGTCTGAGCCGTGCCGCGCAAGACTATGATCGAAGCGATCCGCGACGCCATGGACGTGATGATGGAGCGCGACGAAGATGTCGTCGTGTTCGGCGAGGATGTGGGCTTCTTCGGCGGCGTGTTCCGCGCAACGCAGGGTCTGCAAGCTAAGTACGGCACGCTCCGCTGCTTCGATACGCCGATCAGCGAACTGGGCATCGTCGGTGCCGCCGTCGGCATGGCCGCGTACGGGCTGCGGCCCTGTGTCGAGATCCAGTTCGCCGACTACATGTATCCGGCCTACGACCAGATCGTCTCCGAGGCGGCACGGCTGCGCTACCGGTCGAACGGGCAGTTTACCTGCCCGCTGGTCGTGCGCATGCCGACCGGCGGCGGCATCTTCGGCGGGCAGACGCACAGCCAAAGCCCCGAGGCACTGTTCACCCATGTGTGCGGGCTCAAGACGGTGGTGCCCTCCAATCCGGCCGATGCCAAGGGGTTGCTGATCGCGGCGATTGAAGACCCCGATCCGGTGATCTTCCTGGAGCCGAAGCGGCTGTACAATGGGCCGTTCGACGGCCACCACGACAGGCCTGTGACTCCCTGGTCCAACCACGAGCTTGGCGAGGTTCCCGAAGGCCATTACATCGTGCCGCTGGGGACGAGCGCCATCCGACGCGAAGGCGCGGCGCTGACGATCCTGGCCTACGGGACGATGGTGCACGTCGCCGTGACCGCGGCCGTGGAGACGGGCGTCGATGCCGAGATTGTCGATCTTCGCACCTTGCTGCCGCTCGATCTGAGCACGATCCAGGCGTCGGTGCGCAAGACCGGCCGCTGCGTGATCGTGCACGAGGCAACGCTGACCTCTGGTTTCGGCGCCGAGCTGTCGGCGCTGGTGCAGGAGACCTGCTTCTACCATCTCGAGGCGCCCGTCGTGCGGGTCGCGGGCTGGGATACACCATATCCGCATGCGCAGGAATGGGATTACTTCCCCGGTCCGGGTCGCGTCGGCCGAGCGCTGCTCGAGACCATGGCGGCGTGACATGGCGGATCAGGTGATCAGGCTGCCCGATGTCGGCGAGGGCATCGCCGAAGCCGAACTCGTCGAGTGGCACGTGAAAGTCGGCGACCTCGTGCGTGCGGACATGACGCTTGCCGCGGTGATGACCGACAAGGCGACGGTTGAGATTCCCTCGCCGGTGGATGGCAAGGTTATCTGGCTGGGGGCCGAGATCGGCGACAAGGTCGCAGTCGGGTCCGATCTGGTCCGCCTGAAAATTCCCGGCGAAGGGGACGTGGCGAGCACAGCGCAGCCTCAGCTACGTTCCACGGCCACCGAAACGGTGAAGCCAGCACCTGCGGCAAAGCCACGTGCGGCCGACAGCGAAGACCGCGGCGCGACTCCTGTCAGGTCCCCAACACCCGCTCTGCGTCCGGCACGGCCCGTTGAGCGGCGACCAGCCCCG